>JAOAHN010000005.1 GCA_026415215.1 Candidatus Hydrogenedentota bacterium | reverse complement strand
ATGAAGAAAACATTGGTTATTTCTGTTTTACTCACATTTACTATGTCTCATTTGATACATTCTCAAGATTTGAAGGATAGAAAAGATAAGTTATTAAGATTTGTTGAGGGAATAAAAAGGATACCAGTAAGAGATGAGTTGCGTATTGAGAAAGAGAACAAAATAGGTGATCTCATCAAGAAGATTGAGGAGATTTTAGATGCTAATGAGATAGGGCAGGCGTATTCAGAATTTGAAAAGGTAAGGATGTGGCTATTGACCAATGCTACGGAAAAGCCCTTTTTCTCTGATGAGGAATTACAAGAAGAGGGAGAACTATGGAGAATAAGAAACAGTGTTATGGTTGTAGAGGTAGATAAAAGGAGTATAGAAATTTTGGTTAAAAGTAATGATGCGGAGTGGAGGTTCTCACCAACTGGTAGTGATGATATCATTTTGGAAGATATGAGTATTTCTCTCAATACAGCGAAAAATATAGAAGTTGAGCCGTTGATTACAGGGTATAGTAAAGGATTCATAATCAAATTTAGTGAGTTCCCAGGACTTCCTAATTTTTATCTTTACTTGACTATACATGTCAGTAAAGATTGTTTAATATGCGAAATTTCTTGTTCCGATGTGAACAAAAAACTTTATGAGGTTCGTTTTCCTAAGCCTATAGTTTTAGATAGGAGTGAGAAGGAATATAGTGTATTACCCTTAATGCAAGGTGCCCTCTTATTTTCGAACTATCCTCGAGCCTTTTTCAATAAAGATTTATGTAATACGAGGACGATGTATATGCCATGGTGGGCACATATAAAGGGGAGAAGTGCAGTAGTAGGTATCATAGCAACAACGGATGACGCGGGGGTTATATACGAACATCCTGCAGGTGGACCGACTAAGGTTCAGCCTGTATGGTATGCGAGTATGGGAGAGCTAAAGTATTTGCGTCGAATTGAGTATTATTTTATGTCGGAATCAAATTATGTCAGTGTGGCAAAAAAATACAGAAGTTGGGCTATGGAGCATGGTAACTTCGTATCTATGAAAGAAAAGATTTCAAGATGTCCTATATTGGCGAAGATTACCGGGGTTCCCGTTATACATACAGGTGCTTTGTATCATATAGAGAAGCTCAGTAGTTATTATGTGGAACATCCTGTAGAAGATAATCACAAACTTCAAACATTTGAAGAAATTGAGTGTAAACTGAAAACCCTGAAGGAGAAAGGGCTAGATTCTGCCTATGTGCACTTGGATGGATGGGGATATTTAGGATATGACAGTAGTCATCCAGACACTGTTCCCGTAGGACATGAGGCGGGAGGAGTTAATGGATTGAGAAAGTTATCCAAGACTTGCCAAGAATTAAATTATATCCTTGCTCTCCACGATAATTATTTCGATTGTTATTGGAATGGAATCTCAAGTAATTTGAAGTTGGCAGTTCAAGAACGGAATGGAATAATTACACAGTATTCCGTGTGGTGTGGCGGACCAGAAGCATTGTTGAGCCCCAAACATATCCTTCCATATTGGAAGAAGAATTACGAATGGTTAAACAACGAAGGAGTTGAAATACAGGGTGTTTATCTCGATGTATTTTCCGTTGCGTCCTTAATTGAAAATTATCTACCATTTAGTCCCGTGAGTAGAGCAGAGTGTGCAAAGTATAGGTTGGACTCTTTTCGGTATCTGAAAAATAGAGGATATATCGTTAGTTCAGAAGAACCTACAGATTTGTATGTGCCTGTTCTCGATTTAGTCCATCACGGTCCATATTATTTAGATGGCTCTTTTGAAAATGGAGAAAAGGTAGGTATCCCAGTGCCTTTATTTAATCTCGTATATCACGATGCGATTATCATCCCCTGGTCTTTTACGGAAGATGGGGGATGGGGTATACCTAAAGGAGATGCAGGTTATTTGCACTGTGTTCTTAATGCGGGTATGCCTTATCTAAGTATTGATGCCGAAAAAGAAGAGATAGAAAAAATTAAGGAGTTCTGTAGGTTACAAGCCCATTGTCAATCTCTGGAAATGATAAATCACGAGTTTTTGGATTCTTCTTTCCGTAAGCAGAGAACTACATTTGCTGATGGAACTAAAATAACAGTGGACTTTGATAGTAAGACTTATGAGATTCAGTATCCTTGAAGTTAACTGGGGAAAGGGAAAACTTTTTAGTATCCTAATTGGGGGAGAACATTAACCTGGTATGGTCGGAGCGGGCAAGTAATCTCACCCGCTCCAGCTAATATGTGAGTAAAGGTTATTTTGCCTTCGGAGGTTGGACCGTGAGTATAAGTCCACCGGCAACGAGGCAGGCTATACCGCATACCAAAAATGCGGTGCTGTAACTTCCAAGTGCAATCTCTTTTGCCCCCTCATTAGTAAGGTAAGGGATTTTTTCTGCACTTTTCATAAGCACAGCAGCAAGATAAGGTCCCGCCAAACCACCAGCACCATAAGCGGTAAACATCCAGCCGTAATTGACACCCATATTTTTAGTTCCGTAGAAGTCGGCTATTACAGCAGGATAAAGCGCCAAATATCCTCCAAAACAAAGTCCAACTGTGCCAACTCCTAATATGTATAGGGGGTAAATCTTAAGCGAGTTTAGTAATAGCATAGCTATACCGCAAATGATGAACATGATAAACAAAGTGGACTTTCTTCCAATATTGTCAGAGACCTTACCCCAAAATATTCTTCCTACTGCATTGAATATAGCGATTAACGACACAGCCATAGCGCCCTGAGTCAGAATCTTATTGAAGATATCTGCTGGAATGGGGCGTTCCGAGATAAGGGGAATTGCAAAGCTTTGCCAAATAGGAGAGGCTTTCATAATTATTTGTAGTCCGGCAGCACATCCTGCAAAATAAGTAAGCCAGAGAATCCAAAATACCGGGGTGGCAAGCATCTCTGTCGGACTGTAGTCTACTTTAGTAGGTCCAGCTGTGGAAGGTTTGGGAGGTGTCCATCCGGGTGGACAATATCCAGCGGGAGGATTCTTCAAGATAGAAGACCCAAGTACTACTGCGATAAGGAATATTATCCCAAGGGTCAAGAAAGTATTAAAGACTCCAATTGCGGGTAATGAGAAGAGCTTTATGGTCATCAGTTCATAGTATCCGCCTGATATAAGAGCTTTAGCTAATGGAGCGAAGAAGAAAGCTCCTGCACCGAAGCCCGCTACTGCTAAGCCGGTTATTAATCCTCGTTTATCGGGAAACCACTTTACACATGTAGCGATTGGACACACATATCCAAATCCGATTCCAATACCACCTATTACTGAAAAAGTTAAGATAAGCCATATAAGTGCAGTGTCAGGTGAAGATGCGAATAGTTGTGTGAACTTTGCTAAAATTAGGCCCAACCCGAGTAGAGCTCCACCTGTAATACCAACAATTCGGGGGCCGAGTTTATCCTGTATCCGTCCACCTATTATAACCGCCAAAGCAAAAGCGGCAAGCACGATCTGTGAGGGATAGGTAACTTGAGCCTCACTCCAAGTAGGAAATACCGCTTTTAATGGCGTTTGAAATACGCTCCAGATATATACAGCACCTAAACTTACCTGGACGATCAGAGCCCCTACTACAACAATCCATCTATTTTGAGTATTTTGTTCCGTCATTTTGTACCCTCCTATTATTGATTTTAGAGCCGTGGGTGGGGACCCACGGCTCTATTCCTATTCAAATTTATTTTAAATTAGCTTGCTATTCTTTAAGCAATGCTTTTCTTCCTTGCACCAATTCCTCTACTACGCTGGGATCAGCAAGTGTAGTGGTATCACCAAGGTTGCTAAGGTCGTTTTCTGCGATTTTCCTTAGGATACGACGCATAATTTTTCCTGAACGAGTCTTAGGTAATCCACGAGCAAATTGGACTACATCAGGTGCAGCTATAGGTCCTATCTCTTTTCTAACATGCATAACCAGTTCTTTTCTAAGCTCTTCACTCTCTTCTACTCCTGATACAAGTGTCACATATGCGTATAGTGCTTGCCCTTTGATCGGGTGAGGCATAGGAACCACGGCTGCTTCGGCAACTTTAGGGTGGGAGACTAAAGCACTCTCCACTTCAGCGGTTCCAATACGATGCCCCGATACATTCACCACATCATCAATACGGCCCATAAGCCAGTAGTCGCCGTCCTCATCTTTTCTGCATCCGTCTCCTGTAAAGTAGATATTCTTATACATTGTGAAGTAGGTGTCTATGAATCTGTCATGGTCGCCCCAGGTCGTTCTCATAATTCCTGGCCATGGCCTGCGGATGCAGAGTTTACCACCTTCGTTTACATCTGCTTCTGTTCCATCGTCTCTTAGAATTACCGGGTCTACTCCGAAGAATGGCTTACACGCACTTCCAGGTTTAAGTGTATGCACCCCTGGTAATGGAGTTATTAAGATACCTCCTGTTTCAGTCTGCCACCAAGTATCAACGATTGGACATCTGCTCTTCCCAACTTTTTCGTAATACCATATCCATGCCTCAGGATTAATCGGTTCTCCTACTGAGCCAAGGACTCTAAGAGTATCCAGCTTATACTTAGCAGGCCATTCATCTCCTTTTTGGATAAGCATTCTGATAGCGGTAGGAGCTGTGTATAGAACAGTTACTCCAAATTTATCTACTATATGCCAGAATCTACCCGGATCAGGATAGGTAGGAACACCCTCAAACATTAGTGAAGTAGCACCGTTGCAGAGAGGACCATAGACAATGTAACTATGACCAGTTACCCAACCTATATCCGCTGTGCAGAAGTAAATGTCATCATCGTGGATGTCGAAAATATACTTGTGGGTAAGTGAGACATGTAGTAAGTAACCACCAGTAGCATGAACTACTCCCTTGGGTTTTCCTGTAGAACCAGAGGTGTAGAGTATGAATAGATAATCTTCAGCGTTCATTACTTCGGGTGGACAATCCGGCGATGCATTTGCCATAAGGTCGTGGTACCACAGATCTCTGCCCTCACTCATTGGACAAGGTTCATCATTTCTCTTTACTACAATGCACTTTTCCACACAAGGCGTTTGTCTTAGTGCTTCATCGGCAATTTCCTTCAGCTTTATTGATTTTCCTGAACGGAGAGATGTATTCGCTGTTATCAGTAACTTGCACTCGGAGTCAAGAATGCGGTCTCTAAGCGAATCTGCACTGAACCCTCCGAATACTACGGAGTGTATAGCACCAATCCTCGCACAAGCAAGCATTGCAATTGGTAACTCAGGAATCATTGGCATATAGATACTTACTCTGTCCCCTTTCTTTACCCCTAATGACTTAAGGACATTAGCGAATTTGCAAACCTCTTTATGGAGTTGCTCATATGTAATGTATTTCACATCATCTTCAGGCTCACCTTGCCAGATTATAGCGGTCTTTTTGGCAGTTGGGGTGTTTAAGTGTCGATCGAGACAGTTGTAGGATGCGTTTAATTCACCATCTGCAAACCAAGTGTGTCTGATTATCCTTGCATCAGTGTTCCAAGTATATTCAAGCGACTTGGTTGGCTCTTTGAACCAGCTCAAAGTTTTCGCCATCTCTAACCAGAAACCATCTGGATCCTCGATTGAGCGTTTCCACATCTTATAATACTCTTCCTGAGAATTTAAGTGTGCTCTTTTCTTTACCTCCTCTGATGGTGGAAAAGTTCTTTTTTCTGATAGGAATGAACTTAACGATTTGGGTTGCTCCGACATACTTCGACCCTCCATAGTTTAATTTTTTTACTTTTTCTACTTTTATAGACTACTTACCGTTCGTTATACAATTTTACTAATTAGTATCAAGCAAAATCAAAATGAAAATTTAATTGAGAATCTGTTAGTTATCGGATTTGAAGTGTACTTAATATACTCACTTTTATTATAGAATCGTTTTTGATTAAGAATGCTCTAAATAATCGCTAATATTTGGCTCGCATTATGCGAGTTTACTCAAAAAGTAAATTCTAACTATAATACTTATTTAATTTAGTAGTAATAAATATTCCGAACAAGTAATATTTTAAGACGATTTTTTATGAGGTATTAGTATTATGGATGGAGTTAGGAATGATAATGCCCAAGATACCAAGAAAAAGGAAATAATCCTCTCAGGGATTAGACCAACTGGAAGGCTACATTATGGTAACTATTTTGGAGCTATTTACCACTTCCTCAAACTTCAAGAAGAGGAAAGAACAGTTTGTTACTATTTTGTCGCAGATTATCATGCTTTGACTACTATAACTACGCGGGAAGATATATACAAGAATACTATAGATATGTTAAGGACTTATGTTGCTTGTGGGCTTGACCCTAACAAGTCTGTGATATATCGGCAAAGTGACCTGCCGTGCACAGCGGAATTGGCTCTTTTGCTTGGAATGATAACAAACATTGGTTTTTTAGAAAGGGGCACTACTTATAAAGATAAGTATTCAAAGCTCGTAGAGGAGCAGAAAATAGAAGGAAACCCTCTTTCTTATGGTTTATTAGGGTACCCAGTTCTAATGGCAGCAGATATTCTAATTGTCCGTGCGGATAAAGTTCCTGTAGGGGACGATCAGAGACAACATGTGGAGATGGCTATTGATATCGCTCAGAAGTTTAATGCAAGATTCGGCGAGACCCTCCATGTTCCCAAGGCAGTAGGTAGAGAGGCATTACGCTTACCTGGATTAGATGGGACTTCAAAAATGGGAAAAAGTGAAAATAACACGCTTGATTTACTTGATGACCCAGAAACTGTGTGGAAAAAGATAAGAGCAGTAGAGACATCCACTGACCCCTTGCCATTGCCGGTTGAGAGTAACGAACCCGATGATATTATTCCCCACATGCCACCCGGGGTAGGTGTGTTGTATAGATTACTTTCTTTGCTTGCACCCCAGGAATTATACATTGAGTTTGTTGAAAAATATCGAAAAGGAGAAAAGTTTTATGGGAAATTGAAACAAGAAGTAGCTCGGCTCGTAACGGAGTTTAACCGTCCTATTATTGAGAAGTTTAATGATCCGAATAATAACCAGGAATTTGTGGAAGAATTTCTCATAGCCAATGCGAAGAAAGTCACCCCAGTTGCGCTTGAGACTGTAGAATCTGTAAGAGAGGCGATGGGAATAGGTAGGTCATTATATAGAGCGTAATTAGAAGTATCTATTATATTTGTGAGTAGAATATATAACTGACTTGTTCTATAATTATTTTCTTTTCAGCTGGGGTTGAAAATGTCTATTGGATATAGGACAAGAGGTATTAATAAAATAATGAGTATATATTTTTTCCTAACAATGTTGTTGCCCCTTTTAGTCTTTTATGGATGCGATTCTGTAAGTAATTATGTCCAAATAGGAAAAGGGGATGAAAGTCTCTCAGATAAAGGGGAAGATAGTAAAGTTTATGGAGTTTTCCCAGATATATTCATAGTTGCAATAGATTCCTTAAGAGCAGACCATGTGGGAACTTATGGGTACCATAGAAATACTACTCCTTTCATCGACTTGATTGCGAAGAGGGGTTTGGTATTTGAAAAGGCATATTCCCCTTCCTCTTTTACTCGGGAGAGTGTTTGTGCACTTTTTACGGGGAAATACCCTTCTTCTACATCATGGGGCACTGGATGGATGGCACAGATAGATCCAGGAGTTTCCCCGCTCTCAGAGTGTCTTAGCTCAAGTGGATATCAAACATTCCTATATACTGACAATCCAGTTCTTGTCCCTGAAATATTTGGAAGAGGCTTTCAATTTGTAGAGTATTACACTGATGTATATGATAAAAGCGGGAATGGGGATAAGTTAGTAGAAAAATTTATTGGTGAAGTGAGTAAGGCGGAACAAAGTAAACCTATATTTGTTTATTTCCATTTTTATGACCCGCATCATCCTTATGACCCAGCACCATCCTATTACCTTAGCTTTGCAAATAGAGTTTATCCCAATCCCCTTAGTCTATATAAGGATGTTAGACCTAATCTTCCACAACTTGTTAAGCAAGGGTTTGGACCCGGTGAAGAGAGATTTGAAGATTTAGTTTTGAGATATGATGCTGAGATATTGATGGTAGATCACAGTGTAAAAAAACTATATGAAAGTGTAGCCAAACTTAGGAATAATAGAAAGGCGATATGGATAATTACTGCTGATCACGGAGAAGAATTTCTCGACCACGGATTTGTAGAGCACGCTTGGCGATTATATTTGGAGAGTATCCATGTTCCTTTGATACTTCACATAACTTCAGAAGAGTTAAATGGAAGGAGAATAAAAGACGAGGTTTCACTTGTGGATATTTACCCCACCCTTGTGAACTTCCTCAGTTTGCAATGTAGAAATAGTTGGGAGGGGTTAGTCTTGCCTCTGGAGGACTGGATAAAAGGAGGAGAAAAATCATTAAGTGCTGATCGAGTAATTATCTCTGAGCTTATAATGCCTACCCGCACCATTGGTGTGAGCTTTATAAAAAATGGGTGGCAATACTTATGTTGGTATAAGTGGCTAACAGTAGAACAAAGCTCAGAATATTCGAAGATCCAGAAAGAATTGATAACCGCCTATGAGAAGGGGGAATTCTCATATCCCATATACTGTTCCGACCCTATAGTCTATGAAGAATTTATATCCCCTGATGAAAAAGGATATCCTAAAAATTTTATAACTTTTGATAGTAATAAAACTGTTCTCTCAGAATTATTTAAGTTCAGAGAAAACTGGTGTGCCACGAGACCTAAAGAAAAGAATGTTGACGATAAGAAGAAGAACTATAGAGAGATTAAAATAGAAGAGAAGGGTAAAGTGGATACAGAATCCCAAGAATCTGACCGTTCAGATGGAGAAACAGATTTTGACCCCCTCAAGCATGGTGGGTATTTTTAAATTTAATGGTTTTTAGGTTGTAAAAATGTCTAACAACGAATTTTGGGCGTGCAATTTTTTAACTTGGTATATGAACATTTCTGGTTTGTATGAAAAGACACCGGAAGTGTTCACTACTTACTGATTTTTGCTTATGCATCTTCTCAAAGTAAGTATTGGCGGATATTGTGAAGAATTTTTTTGGTAATTTTCTTGGAGATTATTAATAATTAATCAGTTCAACTTTATTGTTTAGGTTTTGCTCCGTGAACACATGCAACTCGATATATTTCCCATGCTATAGCTGCGTTTACCACTCCACTTGCAGGTAATGCAGGAATATCATACCCAGATATGGGCACGCAAGCATCTCCAAACGGATACATTGGGTCAATCCATACCGTATCTGAATCGGTAGGATAATCTCGGTCCATATATGGTGCCACATATACAGCTTTTGCTCCTGCAGATGTTGCTCGCTCGAGCATAGTTCTTGGTGGGTGCTGATACCCAATATGGATGATGACATCACCCCTATAGAATTGGTCGTTGGGCTCAGGGATATAACTAAACCCAGCATTCCACACTCCAGAGATAAACAACCTTCCTATGGCTGTGGTGTTGACCTCATTCGGGAATAGATGTCCCATACTATACATTCTAAGGTTATGTCCTGCTTTATTCGCCTCTGCTACCCAGATTCCAATTCTCTCAAAATCTGAACGATGTTTTTCCTCACATCGGCGTAACATGGCGGATACTCGGAGAGCATATTCCCGAGCAAGTGTCCCTGGTGAGATCTGTGGAACCTGATGTTCTTCATGCCAGAATATATTTTTACCTTGATATTTCTGCTGTCGTGGAATCCCTCCATACAGTCCGATACTTTCATATAACACTGGCATTTTTCCTAACCTTGTGCAGGCAGAGATCAGCTCGCCAATAAACATCCAAGATTGTATAGCCATTGTTAATGTGGGAGAAAGCCCATAGTCTCTCATTGGCAATGTATTTGCACCCTGAACTGGTTGAGTTACACCGAAAACAACCCAGCAGACTTTCGTAGAGAGATCTTTTAATGAGATCGGATGTTCCGCATCAGCAAAGAAAAGCACAGCATCGCCGTCGAGTTTTGCCCTTTCTTGTAAACTTGTGATAAGCATCAATCCACCTGCTCTTCCTGAGACTTCGCTCACCAGGGCTGGATTGCCTCCAGCATAGAGTTTTCCGCCAGCTGCAATTTGGTTTGCTACCATCTCTGCTACTTGGACCATAGCTGGGATATCTTCTTGTGCTCGAATTAATGCATCTGCCGTCCTTAAAAGATATGATTCAGGCATAGCAACGGCGAATATTACTGAGATTACCAATGCACTCACCATACTTCAATACCAAAATCCATTGATTTTACAAGGGACAGTAACGATTGGTTTAGTTTTCAATTCGAGCTTGTAAGTCTACTATGGCCAATTTAAGATTTTATCACATTTGGTTAGATTTGCAAACTATAGCAAGAAAATACATATCCTCCTTACATTTTTTCAGTAATATATTAAATTTTCAGTGAGTGTTTGTAGTATTTCAGACCTGAGGGAAATTGTAGTAGTTAAATATTTCAACTCTGATCAGGTTTAATTATAGGATGATAATTAAAAATGAAATATACCTATTTATTTGATAAATATAGCATATTAAAATGGGAGAACATAAATTTTTGATTTAATTTTAATATAAGGTTTCTGAGTTTCCGAGATTTATTTAGAGTTTTTTGGAGTGTAGTTTGTAATAGAGAATATCCCTCTATTTCCTAAAGATGTTATTTTATGACTTTGCACAAG
>JAOAHN010000125.1 GCA_026415215.1 Candidatus Hydrogenedentota bacterium | reverse complement strand
TAGTGTTTTGACGCCACAAAGATTTCAGGGTTGTTATAATTGTAATCATCACTATATGCACTCAATTCTTGTTTTGACGCCACAAAGATTTCAGGGTTGTTATAATAATGACTTTCTGAATTCTCTGAAAAACTCAGTTTTGACGCCACAAAGATTTCAGGGTTGTTATAATTTTAGGCAATTTTGTGGTTTTGAGATGGATTTTATTGTCATGGGGGAGTATTATTTATAATCATGTTTGTTTTTTAAATCGGTGTGGTGTTGTGGGAGAGGAGAATGAGAATGTTTTTATACGGGGCACACAGATGGTTTATAGATGGTATTCTGAAATTTTTAGGTTACCTTGATAACACACAAAAGGGAGAGAAGTCCAATTTTGTTGGGATTCGGAGGGATGTTATTAGGGGGAGGAGACATGAGGTTCAGGCAGAAAATCCTTTTCCTTTTGGTTGTTTGATAGGAACTGAAGAGAGTAGTGTTGTTTATATATATAGGAGGATTCCATTAGAGAAAATTTCTCCGAGGTTTGATTTGCTGAAGGAGATAAATCTGAATCCGGAGACGGTTAAACTACTAACCACTTGCAGGAATACTGAAAATCTGTGTTCGGATAATGTTTTGTTTTTAGATATAGAAACTACTGGTCTAACTGTTGGTCCGAGTGATGTTGCGGTAATTATAGGTTTGGGTTTTTTTAGAGACGGTTATTTTCACATAGAGCAGTTATTTTTGAGGAATTATGAAGATGAGTATGCGTCTTTGGTTGCTCTTAGTGAGCGGTTGAAAAATTTTTCTTATTTAGTTGGCTACAATTTGAAGAGTTTTGATTATAATTTTCTTAAGAAGAGGTTTTTATATAAGAGGATGCGAATTCCATCGCATCTGGATTTTATAGATTTGTATATTTCTGTGAGGAGGTTTTTTGGAAAGAGGTTTGATAGTTGGAGACTAAAGTATGTGGAAGAGGTGTTACTAAAAAGAAAGAGGGAGGACGATTTGCCAAGTGAGCTTATTCCTGAATATTGGCTGAAATTTGTACGGACGAGGGATGTTAGGTATGCCTATCCAATTTTAAGTCATAATGTGAGGGATATTATGGGGATGCTGTATCTGTTTTTGTGGTTCTTTCTAAGGATGAAACGGCCGTACGGGTGTAGATTTAGTAATTTTCAAGATAAAATTTCTGTGTTAAATTTGTTGTTAAAGTATAAGATGAATGAAGCAATAGAGGAATCTTTCGGTTACATTCTGAAGAAGGAAAGTGATGGCAATTGTAAGAAGTTCTTACTTGAGAACTATGCAAATGTGGTTAGAGAAGAATAATTTTTTGGGGAATGGGTTAATCTTATAGACGGGGAGGTAAGTTGAATTGCATTAATCGATTGTCATTATTTAGTTTTTAGGGGTTAAATTGGAATTTTATCTTGAAAATCTATATTTTGGTGTGATATAAAATAAATGCCTAAAAGTTGAATCTAAAATATGTGGCGTTAGTTCATCTTTGTGGCGTCAAAACAAAAGAGGGGAGCATCGGACCTCTGCATGCACGTCTCGGTGAGTCCCCTCATTTGTTTTTTTATCATAGGTATGTATTCGTGTAAATAGCGGGGTATTGGAGAGATTTTGGATGATGGTGTAGTTATTTTCCCGATGGCAATGTGTTTTTGGAGGAGTCTTAAAGTGTCGTTTGCTTCTGAGGAATTAAGGTTAAGGGGGAGAGGTGAGATTTACAAAGTTTTTGATAGGATATCGCGGAGGTATGATTTAGCAAACACATTGATTTCATTTGGACAGGATGCTCGATGGCGAAGGGCACTGGTAAGTGGAGTTATTAGAGAGTTAAATGGGAAGGGTGATTTTGTTATTTTGGACCTTGGCACGGGGACGGGAGAGGTGATTCGAGTTTTTAGAGAATATGTGGGTGATAGTGGTTTATTGGTAGGTATAGACATGTCAGAGAATATGTTAAATGTAGCGAAGCGAAAATGTGGTGGGTGTTTAGGGGAGAATGTTTTTTTCCTTATGGACGCTATGTATATAGGGTTGGTAGGTTCAGCTGTTGATGCGGTTACGATTGCTTTTGGAATTAGAAATGTAGCAGAGGTGGATAGGTGTCTTGAGGAGATTTGGCGTGTGTTAAAGCCAGGAGGAGTGCTTGGTATCCTTGAGTTTGGCTTGCCTCAAGGGAGTATGTGGAGAAATATCTACATGGTTTATTTGAACTATGTTTTACCTGGTATAGGTAAGGTGTTGACTGGAGAGATTCGTGCGTATAGATATTTAGGTGAGACGATTTGTAGTTTTCCTTCGCACGAGAAGTTTTTAGAATTGCTATTTAGGATGGGGTTTGTTGGTTGCACTTATAAAGAATTTTTGGGGGGTGCGGTTCTACTTTATTTGGCTCATAAGCCTAAAAATTGATAGAGTTATTTAGGCCAAGATTAGAGGTTGACATTGGGAGTTAAGGAGTTGTTTTTTGTCAGTTAAATTGCATGAAAAAGTGGCATTTGGATTGGGGGGGATTGCTTTAACTCTTCCTGATATAGTATTTACTCAATGGATATTTATGAGATATGCTCCAGATGAACAAGATGCATTAGTAAAAGCGAGTGTGTTTGGTATTGTGTTTCTAACGGCGAGGGTGGTGGGAGCAGTGGCGGAGCCGTTGATTGGTTATTGGAGCGATAGTTGCAGGAGTAAATGGGGTAGGCGGATGCCATTTGTTAGGTTTGGTTTGGTCCCGTTGGCAATTCTATTTTTTCTTATGTGGTGTCCACCAGTGAAGGGCTTGAGTTTGATTAATGCGATATATGCATACTTAGTTATCCAGCTTTACCTTTTATTCTATCCTGGCGTTTTGACTCCTTATCTATCCCTTTTGACGGAAATTGGGAATACGAGTCAGGAGCGGGTTGGTCTAATGACGGCCCAAGGTGTTTTTGTGATGATAGGTAGCATAGTGTTTGGGTTGGTGGGTGTAGTCTTGAACAAGTTTGGGTGGGAGGTGATGGCTTTGATCGTTGCGAGCATTACTTTTGTGTCGCTTTTGCCGAT
This sequence comes from Candidatus Hydrogenedentota bacterium, assembly GCA_026415215.1. GTDB lineage: Bacteria > Hydrogenedentota > Hydrogenedentia > Hydrogenedentales > Hydrogenedentaceae > Hydrogenedens. Next base: position 15,419 of record JAOAHN010000125.1, on the reverse strand, counting down.
AGCGGTCATAGGTAAGGAGCGTAATTTAACTTCTGGAATGAAAGAGGGGATGTCGTTCCTTTCATCTGTGGTGCTGGTGCTGAAGAGTAAGGCTTTTAGACATCTGGTTTTGGGAACATCATTTTACTTTTTGGCGTTTACATGCATTTTAATTAGTTTGCCGTTTTGGGTAAAGGTATATCTTGGAATGGGGGAAGAGGTTGTCAGTTATTTGATGCTTCCGCTTCTATTAATCACACTCATATTGTTTCTGTTTGTGGGAATGGTTGTAAATAGGTGGGGGAAGTATCGAGTTTTTTCTATTACGCTTTTCTTGGCGAGTGTAGGTTTGTTTTTGTTGGCGGGAGTGGGATTGTATCCGATAGGTAAGCCATTGCATCATTTGTTTGGTGTAATTATTTGGATGAGCGTCCCTGTGGCGGGATTAGCAGTGTTGCCTTTTGCGATACTCACTGATGTGATAGATGAGGATGAGAGGCGAACCGGAACGAGGAGAGAAGCGATTTTCTTCGCTATTCAGGGCACTATACAGAAAATTTTTATAGGCTGTGCGGGTGGATTATTCTCATTGCTTGCTTATTGGGGTGGGGGAAATAATGTAACTGAGATGGGTTTGAGATTGGTAGCAATGACGGGAGGTGTAAGTGTATTGATAGGATTTTTTATATTTTTGGGGTATCCGCTGAAAGATGTAGATGTTGTGAGGCAATCTACAATGTCTGACAAGTTGGGAGGAGTGGAGTGATGATGTGGGCTTTGGTGTTAATGTTGATGTTGGTTGGAGACACGGGAGGGCAAAACCTTAAAGGTGTTTCAGTGGAGCAGGCTATTCGAAGTGATGAACCGAAAATTAAAGAGGAGTTAGACGATATTAAACAATCACCACAAGAAGTGAGAAGTGAAGAAAAGGGTTTGGAGAAGACACTCGAGGAAAAGATTGGACAGTTATTTCTACCCACTATCCATCGTGTCCATGGAGTTTTGTCAGCGGAGCGAAACTTTCTCGAGAAATACAAACCTTGTGGAGTGGTTTTGAAATCTTTATTAGAGCCTAAAACAGCTGTGGATTTAGTTTCTTTTGTGAGATTAGTGAGTGCAAGTGCGGACACGCCTATTTGGATTGCAGGTGATTTGTATGAGTTGACAAAGAGGCCTCGTGGAGCTCCTTCGCAGTATGTGGACTTGCCTCCTCTTTTGTGTTTATCAGCGAATCCTGATGATGAGATGGTAGCAAGGTTAATGAAGCTATGGAAAATGTATTTGTATGGGTTAGGTTTGAATTTGTGTTTAGGGCCACGCTTAAGTTTGGCTTCAGAACTAACTGGGATGACTGACGATTTGCATTGTTTGGGGTCAAATCCGACATTAGCAGGAGAGGTTTCAGTGAAGATGCTCTCCGCATGGGATGAGCAAGATGTGCTCCTGGTCCCTATGGATTTTCCAGGTGGTGCTACCAATAGGGATGGTGTGAAACCTGCGGTATTGTTAACTCCGGAATCATTACTGATGGAGAACGATCTCGTTCCCTATGTCAAGTTTATTCACGCGGGGCATTCTATTTTGCACATAGGCACTACTCTTGTTCCTACTCTTGACCCGGTAGGTATGCCTGCATGCATATCTGAAAGTGTCATAGCGAGACTTGTTCGTGAGAAGTTGGGATACACTGGCGTTGTAATTGCGGGACCACTTGATTCTCCTGAAGTGGTAAAGCACATTGATCCATCGGATGCAGGATTGAGAGCACTCAAGTTAGGTGCGGATATCTTGTATTACGGAGGAGAGGTAAATACTGTGATGCGTGCTATAGATAGGGTAAAGTTTGCTGTCGCAAATGGGGAACTTTCTCTGGATAGGATAGAGGAAAGCTACGCAAGGGTGAAGGAGTTAAAATCGAAACAATTCGAGACTCCGCAAGTAGAGGAGAAGGAAAAGCTAAAGGTAAAGCCTGATGAATTAGTGAAACAGAAGGGTGATATATATGAAGATGCTTATTTCATAATAAAGAATTCGATTACACTCGTGCGTAATAGCGGGGATTTGCTTCCTCTTGAGAAGGGTTCCGTGGCAGGAATAGGCATAACAGGTGCAGTAGGTGTGAACGAGCTGGAAGAGTTATTGCGAAAATATCACAAGAATATCTCGGTGCAACCTATGCGTTCTTCATTTAGGTTAGGATATATTGAGAAGTTTGAGATTGAACGAGCAGAGAAGACAGTGGGTAAGGCGCCGGTGATAATCTGCGTAGTAGTTTCATCAATGAGACTTGCAGAACAAGAAGAACTGGTGAATCGTTTGAAGGATACTGGCTCAAAAGTAATTGTAGTAGTGTTAGGACATCCATCCGCATTGGCTACTGCGAGGAAAGCGGATGCGGTTTTGATAGCTTATGCGGAGCAGACCGCATACTCTCTTGCAATTAGGGCGGTGGCAGAGACTATAGTGGGATTACCCTCTTTTAGGTTTAAGTCAATCGCTACAGATTCGTCGTTGGTTGCGGGTAAGGAGTATAAGTTTTCGTTAGGTGAGGTGGTAGCAATGCCACCTGGGAGATTGCCTATATCAGTTGGGGATTGTTTTCCGGAGGGCTCAAGTTTGAGTTTGCCAGTGGAAAAATTGATTCGAAAGTGTCAATGGAAGATAGGTGAGAAAATTAAGTTTGATACCCCCGATTTTACTTATGCTTTTCCTTCTCCAGGTGAGTATAAACTTGAACTTAAAGTCCAGGGTCCAGATAAATTTGAACGGGTAAAAACATTTTCATTAGTGGTAAAATGATATTGAAGTTATTTGCAAAATAGTAAGTAGCGTAATAGTTCAGAGTAAGAAATATGTGCTGTAGATGGAAAAGTAAATTATTTCTTATAGCTTTTAATATTCTATTGTGTTATTCTTTTGCTGTTTATTCTGAGGATGTCTTGCCCAAGTGGTATGTGGTAGAAGTTACAATAAAAGGACCTGCTGACATAGATTGGTTAGAGAGTAAAGGGTTTTCTGTAGATACTGTATATGAAAATTTTGCAAGGGTATATGTTCCGGTAGATGAGCTCGGGGTATTGTATCAGAAAGGGATGACACCTAAGATCATTGGATATGACCCTATGCCATTGGAAAAGACTCCTTCCGGTTATCATAACTATGCGGAGCTTACTGTGGCACTACAGCAACTTGCGAACAATTATACCAATCTTTGTAGGCTTATATCTTTGGGACAATCTGTGCAGGGGAGGGAGATATGGGCATTGCGTATTACTGACAATCCCGATATAGAGGAGGACGAGCCAGAGTTCAAGTATGTATCTACTATTCACGGGGATGAGCCAGTAGGCACTGAACTTTGTTATCTCTTCTGCAAGTATCTATTAGAAAATTACAATACTGATTTGAGAGTTACTAATATTGTAAATGAAGTTTCGACTTGGATTGTGCCTTTAATGAATCCCGATGGTAGAGAATCGGTTTCGCGATATAATGCTAATGGCTATGACTTAAATCGCTCATTCCCAGATTATCCGAATGAGCTAAATGGATTTTATTACGATGGAGCTAATCCGTATTTGGAAGGTAGACAGCCAGAGGTTTATCACATAATGCGGTGGAGTATGGAACATAATTTTTCGCTTTCGGCAAATTTTCACACAGGTGCAGTAGTAGTAAATTATCCATACGATGATGATGGGGGACCTTCAGGTGTGGAGGCACCTACGCCAGACGATGCTCTGATGAAATGGATTGCTACACAATATGCCAGCCGTAATCCCCAGATGTATAATAGCACTCAGTTTCCCGGAGGTATTACAAATGGTGCGCAGTGGTATGTGGTAAATGGAGGAATGCAGGACTGGAATTATCGTTTCCTTGGGTGCATTGAGATGACTATAGAACTCTACAAAACAAAATTCCCGGCAGGCACATTCATACCATCTATATGGAATAATAATAGAGAGTCAATGCTTGCATATTTGGAATGTGTATTGAGAGGTGTTCGAGGGTTGGTATATGACCGTAACACAGGTTATCCTGTTTGGGGTAAAGTGCTGGTAAGAAATAATAGTCAGCCAGTTTTTTCGCACCCGAGAGTAGGCAATTACCATAGACTACTTCTTCCCGGAGAGTATGATTTAGTGTGCACTGCGGAAGGCTATATCCCATATAGGATATTTGGGATATTGGTGATGGATGGTTGGGCAACAAGATGGGATGTCCCCTTGAGTAACGGAGATGTGAACAGTGATAGTGCGGTAAATGAGGAGGACCTGAATTTGGTGATTAAGGGTGTTTTGGGTTTAGAATCCGAGTCTATAGCAGATGTAGATGGGAATGGAGCAAGTGCTTCTGATATTCAGGCTATTGTTAATGTTATGGAAGGGAGACCTATAGGCTTGTTCTAATAGCCTAAAGTTATATATATTTGTTGAAATCATTTTTTGATGTATTAATCAAGAACTCAGAAAAAATGTTATTGTAGAAATATGAGAAAAAAACTGAATCAGGGTTTAGATATTCCAGAAGTTCAGTCATTGTTTCATGGGAGAAAAAATTACACTGTGAAGTTTGAACCCCATAACATAGGGATGATAGGAGGACTTTTACTTGTTCTCATTTTGTTATCTATGTTTTTGATTTTTCAACTGTCAGGGATGGCGGTATCACTTAAAGTTATATTGATGTATTCAGTGATAGTATTTGTAGTAGGGTATGGAGTTATCGGGATACTCGCATATTATGGCATTTCGGTTTTACAGGATAGTAAAAAAGTTTTAGAAAAAAAAGAGAATCAGTCTGAGAATACATCTCAACAGACTTAGTGAGGTGGTTATATATGAAAATTGTATGTTTTTTCGCTCTTTTTCTAATTGTTAGTAGTGTATTTGGTCAGGTTCCTGACTTGTCCAAGATGGACATTGTGGAGAAATCTGTTCCTGATGGCCCCGTGGCTATAGTTCTCGGTGTGCCAGTGTCTAAAGAGGAATTCCTGACGAGATATAAAACGGAACTCTTAGAATGCATTGTGATGAGTAGGAATAAAAACCCCTCTGATATCGACAGGGTTCGTGTTGCGATTAGATGCCTAACTCTGCTTGCAGAAAGAGAGATTTTGTACCAGGAGGGGCTGAAGAGAAAGTACACAGCCACAGATGGAGAAGTTAAGAAAGAAATGGATGAACAAGTGACGATTTTAAAGGAGGTGCTTAAATCGGAAGGAAAAAAGGAGCCTACTTTTGAGGATGTGTTGAAGTTAAGAGGTGATACTCCAGAATCTTTCAAAGAGCGGACAAGAAAAAATGTGATTTTGGAGAAAGTAAAAAAGGCGATTGCAGAAGAAAAGAAAATAAGTGTTTCTGATTCGGAGATTAAGCAGTTTTATGAGCAAAATCCGCAATTATTTCTGAAGCCAACGAGGATTCATTTACAGCACATATTCAAACAGCCCAAACCCAATGCAAAGATGGCTGATGAAAAAGCATGGTCAGACACGCTGAAAGAGGTAGAAAAGGCTCTGGCAAGGATTCGCGCTGGCGAAAGTTTCGAAGCGGTAGCTCGATCTGTTTCCGATGCTTCTGATAGGGATAAGGGTGGAGATATGGGATGGATGCCCGTAAGTGGTTTACCCCCTTTCTACGCGGAAGCAGTCGTTAAACTTCAAAAGGGAGAAGTAAGTGTGCCTATAAAGAGTAATTTGGGATGGCATTTAATAAAAGTGGTTGATAAAGAGTCTGAAGAAAAGATTTCATTAGAAGAGGCAAGAGATGAGATTCATAGAGTAATATATGAGAGAAAGTTAGATGAGGTATTGTATGAGTTTTGTAGACCTTATTTGAATGACCCAGAGAAGGTAAAATTTTTCCTTGCGTTGGACCCAGTCTTGAAAAAACTTGTGGCAGTAGAGGGGGAAAAACTATCTGAGCAAAATTCCAAAAAAGATTCTGCGGTTTCCGGAAGCAAATCCTCTACACCCCAAACAAAAGGCAAGTCTTCTAAGAGTTCATCCTCATCCAACAAAAAGAAATGAGCAAGTCATTAGTTATTTTGAGTCTGGAGTTAATGTTGTGTGTAGGGGTATTTACTCCGAGTCTTGTAGCAGAATTTCACCCTCCCTTGAAACCTCCGCTCTATATCACCTCGTCTTTTGGAGAGTATAGATATAGCAGGTTTCACATGGGTGTAGATTTTAGAGCGGGGAAAGGCACCCCTGTTTATGCAGTCGATGATGGTTATGTTGCTCGGATAAGATGCGGACCTTGGGGATATGGTAAGGCTATATATGTTCACTTTAATAATGGATTTATAGGGGTATATGCTCACTTAGACCAATTTGCAGAACCTTATCAGACATATATTAGAAAAATTCAATACGAAAAGAAGAGTTTTTCTGTAGATATGCCAATCGGGAAGGACGAATTAACTGTTAAGAAGGGCCAAGTAATTGCTTACGCCGGCAACTCGGGGACCCAACATCCCCACCTACACTTTGAAATAAGAGATGTCGATGGGGTTACTTGTCTAAATCCGAGAGATTTTGGCTTTGAGTGGGTAGATGTGAATCCGCCTTTGATAAACTCTCTCCTTGTAGTTCCAGGGAATGCGAGTTCTACGATAAATGGAAGACATCTACATTCAGAGTTTCCTCTTTCTCCATCTCTTTCTGAAGTTAGCTTGAGAGCAAAGGGTGAGGTGTCATTTGGAGTCGAAGTATATGACCCAGAGTCAGGAGGATGTAAATTAGGTCCATATCGTATTACCATAAAAGAAGGTGCGGAAGAAATCTGTGGAATCAATCAGTCCCGAGTTGACTATAAAACTGCGAACTCAGGTAAGGTGGCTTTTTATCCTTATTTGCGGGGAAGAGAATTTTGGGTGTTATGGCGGTGGGAGGGAAATGACTCGCCTAATTACTGTCTTCCTAAAAATAGCTTCTATACTATAAGTGATAAGGAGAGAAATTTTGAGATTTCCGTAGCGGATTTCTACGGAAGAAGCTCTGCGGTTAATCTCAAAATAACTCCTGAGGATTTGCATATTAATCCCGATAATGTAGAGGTAAAAAAAGAGCCTGGAGTATACATTCATTATTTATACAATTTTGTTACTTTTGAAATTGCTTTGAATCGAGGAAATAAACATACGGAGTCTCCTAAGATTAGTGTTTTTGATTTCAGTAATAATGTGTCTTCACTACTGAATGTCTATAGAGTGAGTAAGTATATTTATGAAGCGCCCTGGAGTCCCACTCTTTCAGGCAAGTACAAAATAAAGATAATTCACCCAGAGTTTACTTCATGGGAAAGGGAAATCTATACTTTGAAAAGAGGGGATACTCTATCTCCTATTGAAATTGGAGAACTAAAGATAAAACTATTACCTGATACGCCGTTTCATTGGATTTGGTTCTTTGTCTCTAAAGAGTCGATTAAATATGAGGCTAAAGGAATGAGTATCTTATCAAATATTTTTACTATTGAACCCGATTTTATCCCTATAGATAACGCTGTTGAGTTGGAGTTTACTATTGGAGAGAGAATAGAACATCTTAACCGAGTTTCGGTGTATAGGTTTTCTGGGGGGAAATGGTCGAGGGTAGAGTCGAGAGTAGGACAGGACAAAGTTTCAGCCAAAGTGGATGTTTTTGGAAAATATGCAATTTTTAGAGATGATTCGCCTCCGAGAATTATGGATATTTCTATTAAGAACAATATGGTATATGAGACTAAAAAGCCAAAAATTTCATGTAAAGTTTCTGATATCGGTAGCGGTGTAGCTTCTGCGAATATTTACTGTGATAATGAGTGGTTATTGGGAGAGTATGATGGTCCCAGAGGAATATTAAAGTGGTCGCAAGATAAAGAACTTCCAGTGGGGGAGCATACTATAACACTTGAAGTTATTGACTATGCTGGCTTGGTAACTAAGGAAAAACTTAGTATAATTGTGCAGGAGAAAAAAAACACTAAAGATAAAAATCAAAGGGAGTGAATTTATGTTAGTTCTTGTTACGGGTGGTGCTGGTTATATTGGAAGCGTTGTGGTAAGGGAGCTATTAGATAATGGGTTTGCAGTGAGAGTTTTGGATAAGTGCCTCTTTGGGGATGAAGGTTTAAATTCAGTGCGTTCGAGGATAGAGCTAATTAGAGGGGATATTAATAGATTCGATTCAGAGTGGCTTGAGAATGTAAGTGCGGTAATACATCTCGCGGGGCTAAGTAATGATCCGATGGCGGAATTTAATCCGGAGGCGAATAGGCGACTTAATACCGAAGCAACTGCAGTTCTTGGAGAACATTGTAAGTCTAAAGGAATTAAAAGATTTATATTTGCATCGAGTTGCTCTATATATGATAAGGGGTTATTAGCAGAGGATATAATTCAGGATGAGGAATCTCCAGTAGAACCGAGAGCGGCATATGCAGTAAGTAAGTATCAAGCGGAGTTAGAATTGAAAAGGCTTGCCGGGCACGATTTTTGCCCAACTATTCTGAGACAAGGAACGGTTTATGGATGGAGTCCTCGAATGAGATATGACTTGGTAGTTAATACATTTGTAAAGTTTGCATTTGAGAAGGGAGTTCTTGTGGTTCATAATGGGGGAGAGATGTGGCGACCACTTGTAGATGTGAGTGATGTAGCAAAGGCTTATGTAGCTTGTCTTCAGGCTGATATAAGTATAGTAGGTAACCAATTATTTAATATTTCATATAAAAATTATAGAATACTCGAATTGGCACATTGGGTAAGAAAAGTCTTTAGGGAACTCGGAGTGGATGTAGAAATTGAGGTGGAATATGGAAGTGCGAAGGGTAGGAGTTATAGGGTTTCAACTAAAAAAATTGAAAGAGTTCTTGGCTTCAAACCAACTGTTAGTGTTGAGGATGCAGTGAGAATTATGGTGGACAAGATTAGAAGTGGGATTACCGCAGACTTTAGCAATCCGCGATACTACAACATCCAATGGGTAGAGATTTTGACTTTTGCTGAACAGATTATAAGGATGACAGGCTCAATTTTTTGAGTGGAGAGTATAATTGAATTTTTCTTTAGCCTGTATCCGTTCTTTTACCAAATATTAGGGAGGGGGTTATCATCCACTTTAGTATACCGCCAATCTCTTCCTTCCACTCTATGCAAACTATGCCAGCTTTTTCAAAAGATATTATTTCTAAAGTTTCATCTTTAAGGAGTAAGAGTCCAGAGAGTTTTGATAAATGAGGTAAATGACCAACTATCATTATGTTGCTGTATTCTGTCTTCTTAATTTCCTTCAAAATTTTTTTAGGGGAAATTTCTGGTTCGAGTTCCTCATACTCTATGATTGGTGTAGATAATAAATCAAGAGCTTCTCTGAGAATTTCAGCAGTTTCTTTAGCTCTGAGTTTAAGACTATGCCAAAATGTTTCAACTTGAATCCCTTTATTTTTAATAAATTCTCCCATTTTTCTTGTTGTCATCTTTCCCTCAGGTGTGAGTGGCCTATCAGGATTAAGCTCCTTTGGATATGCTTCTCCATGTTGAACGAGATAGATTATCTTAGTGGTCATTCGCTTTTTCCTTATTAAATTCAGTTAATACTTTTCTGACTAATTTTCCCAGGGTTTCTGAAGAGCAAGGTTTTTCAAGAATTCCGACCACTCCCAATTTTTCTCCCTTCTTTATAACTTCATCGGTTATAAAACCGCTTGTTAGTATTATAGGCACTAAAATATTTTTTTCTTTTACCTTGGCGATGAGTTCCTCGCCAGTAATTTCTGGCATTAAATTGTCAATAATTAAAAGATCGAAATTAGAGATGGTTTCTTTCTCTATGGAATCCATAGCTATTTTAGGATTGTTTATCACACTTACTTCATACCCTAATTTTTGTAATACCTTTCCTATTGCTTTAGCCAGCAACGGTTCATCATCCACAAGGAGGATTTTTTCTCCTTTCCCTTCAAGTTCCTCTCTGGTTATAGGAGATATATAGACAGGGCTGACTTTTTCTACCTCAGTATATACCGGCAGATATACACAGAATTTACTTCCTTTTCCCGGCTCGCTATATACAGAAATACCTCCACTAAGACTTGTGACAATAGTTCTAACGATATAAAGTCCCAATCCCGTTCCACCATTTTTTAGTTGAGTGGTAAAGAAAGGCTCAAAAATATGTTCTAACGCTTCTGGTAGGATGCCAGGACCTGTATCACTCACGATTATTCTAATGTAGTTTCCGGATACGAGTTCGGGATGGCGAGCAAGAAGGCTTTCATCAGCATATAGTTTCTCCGCTTTAATATGTAGTGTTCCTCCTTTTTCGCTCATAGCTGTGCAGGCATTCATGCATAAGTTTAGCAAGATTTGGTGGAGCTGACCTGGAGAGGTAAGAAGATGTGGCAGTGAAGGTTCTACATCTGTAATTATGTTAATACTCCTAAATATTTTTGGTCTGATTAATCTAACGACTTCATCTATGATTTTTTCTATATTTACAAGTGTATGTTCGCCTTTACTCTCCTTACCTATAGATAGAATTTGAGAAGTCATTTCTCTCCCTCGAAAGACCGCATTTCTTATGTTGTCGAGGCTGTTTACAAGGGATGGATAGTCGCTGTACTCATCAATTAAAAGTTCTAAATTCGCTAATATACTCCCTAACACATTATTAAAGTCGTGGGCGATTCCGGAGGCGAGGAAACCGATGGATTCTATTCTCTGTTTCTGTAGCAGTCGTTTCTCTGAAAGTATCTGAGTAGTAATATCAGAAAGTATGACAATAGCAAATAGGTTTCCTCCAAGTTCTACAGGATATATTGCTAATGAGTAGTAGTGGGGTCTTAACTCACCATCTTTAGATTCAATGGTGACAAGAAAATTTTCTCTATTCTGTAAAACTTTTAATATTTCGTCTTTTCTTTTACCTAATTCTGAGAAGATTTCTCCTAATAACTCAGGCAGGTATTTGAATTGGCTTAAATCTTTTCCTCCCCATGTAAACAGAGTATTATTTCCAAGCAAAATCCTACCAGATGTCTCTACGATGGCGAGTGCAATTCCAACTTGGTCCAAAGCCTTCTTTAATAATTCAACATCCCTATAGTGTCTAATATTTTCTGTTATATCTCGAACTGTGCATATTGTTATGTTATCGTGCTGGAAAAAGCCTCTGTTTAGTTTAATCTCTAACCATTTTGGGTTATCGCTATTCTTATTTATTTCCAATTGCGTGATATATAGAAATTCTTTACTTACAGAGTTTTCTATGTCTTTAAACACTTTCTCAATGATATGCTGTGCATCTGAAGGAAATAGTTTCCAAAACTTTACTGGATGAGAAGATTCTATTGATTGGAAACCCAATAATTCTTTTGCTCGAGTGTTTAAGTAAAAAACTTCTCCGTCGTTCTTTATAGCGATTATTCCATCGTGAGTAGATGTGAGTATTGTCTCTTTTTCTTTTCGTTCTTTCTGTTCCTTTTTATATAGATTGCGAATCTCCTGGGAGTAACTCGAAATAAGAAGATATAGTAATATCCCGGTGACTGCAACATATACCCAGCCCTTAACTGACTGAGCTATAGTTAGGTATTCAGGGTTTGAAAAGATTAAGTATATAATCTGGTCGGAAAAAAGTATCCATAGACATCCAAACAGGACATACAAAAAGACTATTTTTAGCTCAGATAATCGCACTCTTAAAGAGCCTCACAAAATTCGATACATCTCTGTAGCGGTCTGTTCTTTGGGCTCTTACTACCTCCCTTTTCCTAACTTTGACTTTACTAAATTAAGAAGTTTTTCTACTTTTTCCGCAAATGTGTCGATTTCAAACGGTTTTTTGATGAAATCATCGAAGCCTAAGTCTTTCAACTTTCCTATTTCTTCTTCATCTAATAGTCCGGATATTCCCAAGACTTTAGAATGGCGGGTTTCATGCCTGTTTTTGAGTCGCTCACATACTTTCCTTCCGTCCACATCAGAAAGATGAATATCTATGATTACCAAGTTTGGATTGTGTTCAACTATTATAGCTCCTGCATCAAAGCCTGTAGGAGCTGTCAACACTATATAGTCTTTCCCTCCTGTAACTTTTCTTGCTATTATGTCTGGAATGATGTCAAGATAGAATGGGTCATCATCTACTACCAGTATTTTAATCTCATTTGCTTCTAATCTTTCTAAGGGTATTCCATGGGCTATCATAAATTTTCGAAGACTCTCGTAGGGAATTCGTCGATCGCCACCTGGTCCAAGTCTGTAACCCTCTATTTGACCCATATCAAACCAACGGGATACAGTATCCGAGGATACTCCACATATTTCAGCTACCTCTCCAGTTGTAAACACACGCCCTCTCATTTTTTTTCTCCTTTTTCTATTGCTAATACTGCTAATAAATTTTACTCTAATATAATTATACTAATTATTCTAATATAATTATACTGATTCAAGGTAAGAATCGCGATGTAATTTTAGAGTATTTGATGGTATTCTTAAGAGTGGGATTAGTAAAGCATTTTTCACCTGCGGTTACTTAGGATGAAGTTATTTGAGTTAGATAGAAGGGTGGATTATGTAGGTCTAAATAAGTTCTTAAACAGTAATAAAACTTTTATCGGAGACCTATAGACTTATAAGGTGAGACATACTCAACACAAGAAAAAGAATGTAGGGATAAAGTATAGTGTGTTGTGACTTCTATCAAAAATGAATTTACTACCAGGAGTTATAATCCTGTCAAATTTAATGGATATATTCGAATATATTTTGGGTAAAAAAGGAATTTAGGAAAAGAAGAACTTGTGTATCTGTTTAGATAGAATAGATTAAAGAATTTCCTTGAATTTTATCCTGTGAGAACTTATGTCTCACCAATCGTTAGATATTATAGGTGTTAATTTTAGGTTTTAGGGATTATAAAACATAAAAGGGAGTTTTGATAGAATAAAGCTATGAACCGTGAAAACATATTGATAAACACTCCCGTTATTAGCGAAGATTTACCTTTAGTAAAAAAAGGGGTTCGTCGACCTTATACTTATCGGGGTAATGTATTTGTAATAGGAAATGATATTGACTTTATGAACACTTTGGTTAAGTTCATAGAGGGATTGGGTCACAATGTTTTAACCTGTGATACCCCAGAGACGATATTATCTTGTTCACGCCAGCTTGATTGTGATGTGTTTCTATTAGACTTAAGTTTGAAGCCAAAATCGAATATAAATTTTGTTTCTTTTATAAGACAAAAATTTCCGTATGGTAGGTTAATACTTATATATGAGATAGATCAGATAGAGGAGGCATTAGAAGGTATAAAACAGGGAGCATATTTCTATATTCCAAAGAGTTGTAACCCCAGTGATATAGCTGAACTTGTGCATAAAGCTATCTTAGATAGGTATAGAAATCAAGTATATGAATCGAGTTTTGAAAGTATACTTTTTGAAGAGCTGGCGGGAAATAATCCCCAGATGCGGAGGGTTGTAGAAATTATTCGAAAGGTGGCTCCTACTGATAGTACTGTTTTAATCTTAGGAGAGAGCGGAGTAGGAAAAGAAATAGTGGCGCAGATTCTTCACAGACTTAGTCCAAGACGAGATAAACCTTTTATTGCTATAAACTGTGCTGCACTACCTGAAACTCTTTTGGAAAGTGAACTATTCGGTCATGTTCAGGGTGCTTTTACGGGTGCAGAACGAGATAAGCGAGGCTTATTTGCAGAGGCAGATGGAGGTTCAATTTTTCTGGATGAGATTGGAGACATGTCTATTTCTACGCAGGCTAAGCTTCTGAGGGTATTGCAAAATGGTGAAATCCGTCCTGTAGGTTCTAACACTGTCCAAAAGGTAAATGTCCGAGTGATCTCAGCTACTAATAAAGATTTACTCAAAGCAGTGGGGGAAAAGACCTTCAGAGAAGATCTTTATTACAGACTTAATGTTGTTCAGATTCGAGTTCCTCCCCTTAGAGAGAGGAAGGATGCATTACCAGCACTTATACAACACTTCATCAATAGGTATAACCATAGGTATGGAAAGAATATTCAAGGTGTTGAAGATTCCGCGATGGCTATCCTTCGTGCTTATAACTATCCGGGGAATGTGAGGGAGCTCGAGAGCATCGTAGCCCACGCGGTAATAATGGCAGATGGGATTTACATTTTGCGTAAGGATTTACCAGAATATCTCTTAGAATCTCAGAGTAACTTACTTGCCTTGCCTTCTGAGGATTCCGATGGGGTTTGCACTCTTGCGGAATTAGAGGCGAAACATATAAGACGAGTATTAGAAAAGTTTAACTATAACCAATCTGAATCTGCGAAGGCGTTAGGAATTTCTCGCTCTACTCTTTGGCGTAAGATAAAGCAGTACAATATTATCTTACCTAACTCTTAGTCCGAGGTAGATAGTTTTATATTAAGTTTCTACCTGTGGAGCTAATGGAAATGCTAGCGTGTAGTACTCCTTTTTGTTTTCTGATAGTATTACACAGATTTTGGATTTGGTGAGCCTTCCCTTTGACTAATACTGTTTCTGCACACAAAGAGTGGTCTAAGTGTATGTGAGTAGTAGTTAAAATCACAGAAAGAAACTTATGTTGAATGTCTAACAGTTTATCATTGAGCTTGGGATAGTGATGATTATATACGAATGTTATTGTTCCGATTGCTTCTTCGTTTTCCTCCCACTGTTTTTCTACGAGTTTGTCTCTAATAAGGTCTCTTATAAATTCTGAACGATTTGCATAACCTTCTTCTTTTATCAATCCTTGTAACTTCTCCCATAGAGGTTTCTCTATAGAAAAACTTAATCTTATAACTCCCCCTGTTCTCTTTCTCATCTGTCTTTCCCTAACTATTATTTATTAGAGTGTTAATCTAATTTTTTCAAACGAATATTCCTAAATTCAATAGGGGCACCTTCACTTTGTAAGGCTATATAACCTTGGGATACAGTGCAGTTATGAGCTTCATTCTGGAGTACTCCATTTACATATAATTTTATATTAGCTCCTTCACACCATATATCGTATTGATTCCACTCTCCAACTTTCTTTTCGCTGGATTCCTTTTTCTTTGGAACTCTTCTATCGTCTTTGTTTGTGTGTTCATCAAAGTCTGTTCCGCCTATTACCCAGAAATCTCCAGCGTTCTCGTGCATTAGCTGTGCTTCTATAGATTTGGGCCAAACTTCATCCTTATCTTGGACATGGAGTAGGACACCACTATTTCCTGGAGTTCCTGCCCACCTCCACTCCAATTGGAGACGGTAGTTAGAGTATTTTTTATCAGTTCTAATATATCCTACAGGGGTTCCCGTGCAATGAATCACATTGTCCTTTACCCACCATGTTTTGAGAGGATCAGCGTTAGGGTCTGGGAGGAACAATATCCAACCTTGGAGAGTTTTCCCATCAAATAGATTAATCCATTCGTCATTATTATT
>JAOAHN010000127.1 GCA_026415215.1 Candidatus Hydrogenedentota bacterium | reverse complement strand
TTCTGACACAAACCATAACTGGCGTATAGAATTTTATGAAATCCTGAGAGTAATTCAATTCTATAACTCCGGAGGATACTCTTGTATGCAAGGAACAGAGGATGGATATGCACCTAATCCATTAGGGCCTCGGAACTGCACTAACCACTCTTCCGACTATGCTCCTCCGGACTTCAAAATCACGATAAATGAGATACTTAGATTGATACAATTTTACAACTCAAATAATGGTTACTATCACTTTGACCCTTCAACAGAAGATTTTTTTGCTCCTGGAATTGGGTCTTAAAATACAAAAATACATACCAAACCATCAACTTCAACAAAAGGACCCCGTAAAGGATTATACCGCAAACATTTGGATTTCACCATTTAATATCGCTAACTTCAGAGGACCCTTGAAAAACTCTTTATTATGATATACACATCCGCCCATTTTAATGTTAACCTCAGGGTAAATATCTTTCCTAACTACGACTTCAAACTTTGCTCTCTTTCGAGATTCTTCCAAATATGCAGAGATTTTTGAATCTATCTCAGATATGACCTCTTTAAGAGTCTTTGCTTGCTGAACGAGTTTTACAAAGGCATTTCTTGCATCTTGCGGTAAAGATTGCCATCTATTCTGAACAGGAAGTAAACCTTTAAGGATCTTTTCCAAAAGCTCTTCCTTTTCTTTTTTTTCGTCTTCTAATGGTTTCAAATAGCGGGGGAGGAAAAAATCCTCCCCGACTATTAAAGATGTTCTTATACAAGCTTCACTTCCGAGCTGATCGGCCTTTATTTCTCCTAAAGCTACAATCTCCCCTCCTACTATTCTACCATTTACCACTACTGGTCCTCGGGAGTATACCTTTGACTGTGCTATTTCTTTGGCAATATAGACACCTCCCTCTGATTCAACCACCGCGTTAAGAAGATATTTTGCTGTAATAGTTTCTTTTGCATATATAGTTTTTTCAAAATTGCCTGAAATACCCCCATATATCAATAACTTCCCATTAGTAGAGACTTCTGCCTGCTCAATGTAACCCTTAACCTCAATATCACCTTCAGAATGGACTATACTATCTGCTTCTATATTCTTGTGGATTATTAACATACCAAGATGTTTAATATGCCCTGTCTCCAATCCCACACTACCATGTATCTCAAGAACATTATCTACATGGATAGTGTCACCTTCCAACCTGAATCGACCATCCACAGTAGAATAGAATTGGGTATTACTACTATTGGTCCTAACATTACGACCTGCCCTCAACCTAATAGGCTTGGGTTTTTGAACAGGTATCACCTCCCCAAGTGCATTGTAGCCATCTTCCCCTTCTACCGGCAATATTATTGTGGCTATCAATTGACCCTCCTTTAGATTTCTTTGGGCTTTAGGTCTTCTATAATCCATCGCACCTGTTTCTGGGTCAATTTCAAAACCCTCCGCAAAAAAATCTTGTGACCATTCTATCCTACCCTCCACAGAAGGCTTAGGAGGTTTACCCCTCAAAAGTATAATATCTCTAAAGATTTCTTCATATTTTATGATTTCCTTTAGTCTATCTTTCGATTCCTCCAATAACTCCTTTTTTTTAACTCCAAGCTCCTTCAATTTTTTTTCTAATTCTTCTAAGAGTTCCTTTTCTTCCCACCCCCTTATATCGCCATTCACCTTAATTTCCATCTTGTCTTCTGATAGGGTCAATAAAAAAGGAAAAGGCGATTTAAACTTTATAAGAGAGTCTCTTCCCTTTTCCTCTGATAAACCCTGGGAATTTTCCCTGTCTACAAGTTCTGAATTGTTATCCATTAATTTATTTCCGATTTTACCTCCTCTAATATATAATATCCCACAAAAGCTGACTAAAAATCCATAATTTTAATAATTATTTTAATTATTCAAGATATTAATATTTAGACACACACCCTCATCCACCCAATTTTCTCATTATTAAGCTTGAACTAATCATACCTGATTCATAAATAGTAGGTAATCCACTGCCCGGATGAGTTCCACCTCCCACTAAATAGCAATTTTCTAATTCTTCAAATCTATTATGAGGGCGGAAGTATAACATTTGAGACAAATTATGAGCCAAATTGAAAGTAGCCCCTTTGAAGATTCCCATTCGCTCCCAATCCAGTGGAGTTATGTAAAATTCCTCCCTGATATGAGAATCTATATCCTTCATACTCGTTCTTTTTTTTATATTCTCTACGAGCCTGTCTCTGTATTCTATCTTAATCTTATCCCAATCTATATTTGAAGTGTTGTTAGGCACAGGGACTAAAACATACAGTGCTGAATGTCCTTTGGGAGCAATAGTAGGGTCTGTAACAGATGCATTCCTAACATAAAAAGAAAAATCTTCAGATAGAACTTTCTTTACAGTGACTTCTTCTGCATTTTTTCTATAGTCATTTGCAAAAAATATATTATGATGAGGTTCATCGTAAACTTTATCTAATCCCAGGTAAAGCATAAAGGTAGAGCAAGAATATTTCTTCTTCTCAAGTGTTTCTCTTGAATATTTTTTCAAAATACCTTTTTCAAATAGGTTACTCATAGCATACCCAAAATCTGCGTTTATTACTACCACATCTGCTTTCACCTTATCCCCACTATCCAAAACTACACCTTTTACTTCACTGTTCTCACATAAAATCTTACTGACCTTACACCCTGAGTAAATCTCCCCTCCAAAGTCTTTAATCACTCTTGCCATCGCGGAGGATATTTCGGATAAGCCCCCGATTACATGGTAAATACCAAATTCGTGCTCAACATACGGTATCATTGCAAATGCTCCGGGGCACTCCCAAGGCGACATACCAAGGTATTTGCTTTGAAAACAGAAACAAAACCGCAATTTTTCATCCCTGTAATAATCTGTTAGAACATCATTCACGCTTCTTCCAAGAGCAAGATAAGGAATAGATGTAATGAATTCTCTTCCGAGCATGTCCAGTAAAGAGCAATAAGGTTTCTCAAAACACCTCTTTATATGGTCAAATCTAATCTTTTCAACCTTTAGAAATTTCTTAAAACCGTTGGAACTATCTGGAAACTTTTCGTTTAACCGCTCACACATAATTTCGTGATCATCTGTGATGTCTATGTAAAAGTCACTGAAAGACAATCTATACATCGGGTCTAATCTTATAGTAGTTACATAATCTTCTAACTTCTTGCCCACAGAACTAAAAATGTCATCCAAAATGTATTTCATCATTAGGAAAGTAGGACCCAAGTCAAATTTATAGGGTCCTATAGATATGGATTTGTTCCTACCGCCTACTATATTATCTTTCTCAAAAATAGAGACCTTAAATCCCCTGTGGGCAAGTAACATCCCGGCTGTCAATCCCCCGGGTCCTGCGCCAATGATTACTATATGTTTATCTCTCATATATTCACCCTTTAGAACTTATGGTTGCTCCTCTCCCATAATAATCCTAACTACGGTATTAGCCTGCATATTTGCTGTGATTCCTACTCGAGGAGACATTAGTCCCTCTCCTATCCCCGCAGAGTGACATTCATCACCTACTACATAAAGATACTTAGTTACCTTTCTTACTTTAATCGAGTTTGAGGAATAAAAACCTGCCAACCCCGAAGCGGAAATAAGAGGCCTCGAGGGAAAATATTTATGAAAAGTTTCAATTAACATTTTTTTCCCCTCTGGAGAGTCAAATGCTTCAACTAATATATCTGCTTCAGAAAATAGCCTTTGAATGTTATTTTCATCTATTACCTCCGTAAATGTAATTATATTGACATACGGATTAATCTCAAATAGAATCTCCTTAATTGCTTCCGTTTTAAGCATTCCTATATGCTTGATGCCATACTGCTGTCGGTTTAAGTTACTCGGTTCTACAACATCAAAGTCAACAAGTATAAGTTTTCCTATACCTACTCGGGCCAAGGATATAGCTACATTAGAACCTAATCCCCCTAAACCAGCAATTCCCACTGAAGCTTTTTTTAGTTTCTCATAGACTCCAGGGGTATGTCGAGCTACTATAAGAGATTCAAGTTCATCCTTGGATGGAATCTCACCTCTTCTAATTAACACAACCCTGTCATTTTCTTTCAGAATTTGGAAATACTGCTCCTTCTCCCTTAATGGAAACCCATTCAAAATTACTATATCAGCGTCCGGTTTTACCTTCGAGTATAAATCAATTACTTTCGTTCCTAATTCAACCTCTATCCTCTTTTCATTGACATATATATTGATTTTACGCTGAAAGCTCACAGGTGTTTAACCCATATTTTGAGTAGAGCTTGAAACGAATTTAGTTCTATAAAAATCAAGTACTACGGCGAAAACTATAACAAATCCGGTTATGACTCGCTTCCATGGCTCGGGTACACCTAACTGAACTAACCCAACCTCAAGGGTAGCAATAATCAAAACGCCCAACAGGGTCCCAAAAACTGAGCCTTTACCTCCGGAAAGACTATTTCCTCCTATCACCGCCGATGCTATAGCAGAGAGTTCATATCCGATTCCAGCATTAGGATCTGACGAACTCAACCTTGCAGAGTGGATAAGACCAGCAAGTGAAGCAAAAAAACCAGACAAAACATAGACCAAAAAAATCACCACTTTTACATTTATGCCTGATAATCTAGCGGTTTCAACATTTGCTCCAACAGCAAAGCAATGTCTACCAAATGGGGTATATTTTAGCAATATGTGCGAGAAAATAAGAATAGCTACAGCAAAGATAATAGGAACTCGTATACCAAATAGTAATGGAGCAAATACAAAATCAAGATTAGAACCCAAATACTGAGTTTTAGAATTGGTTATTAAGTATGTCAGACCTCTTCCCACTTCTAACATCCCCAAAGTTACTATAAAGGGTGGTATACTCCACTTAACAACTATAAAACCATTTATCGCTCCACAAACTATCCCAGCTACCAAACATCCCAAAACTGCGAAAATTAAATTCCAGTTGTTAGTAATCAGGACTCCTAAGATTGCACTTGAGACTGCAAGAACTGACCCTACCGACAGGTCTATACCCCCTGAAATAAGAACAATGGACATGCCTATAGAAAGTATTAAAATATGTGGAATCTGATTAATTATTGTAACTATAGTTGGATAAGAGAAGAAAAACTCTGTCTTTATACTGAAAAATGTAATCAACAATAACAAAGCAAATACTAAACTTAACTGCCCTCGAAAAAGAGTCTTTAATACTCCCAACTTTCTTACCATTTTAAATCTACCTTTTGACAATTAAATCAACAGGTGTTTCCATATCATCGGGAGTCTTATTTTCCAACAAACATTTAAGGGCATACTCAATACCATAAACTGCAAGAAGGTCCGCATGTTGGTCTGCAGTAGCAAGTAATTCCCCTTTTTGGATTAATTCATTTGCGGCTGAGATATTGTCAAAACCCACCACCATAACCTTTCCTAACATACCACTTGACTTTAATGCAGATATAGCCCCGAGAGCCATACTATCATTAGCACAAAATACGCCTTTAATATTAGGCTTCTCTGTAATCAATGCTGAAACCACTTGATTTGCCCGGGACATCTCCCAATCAGCATTTTCATCAGCAACTAACTTTAATCCCCTCTCATTGATGGCATCCAAAAAGCCTAATCTCCTTTGTATTGCGTTATAAGCTGTGGGAACCCCATTAATAACTGCAACTTCATCGCCTGGCGATAATCTCTCTGCGAGATAAATACCCACCATTTTTGCGCCTTTTCTATTGTCAGGACCTACAAATGGTATCTTTACATTATTCTGTTTCAATACTTCATCATCGAATTTGTTATCTATATTGATTACTACGATACCCTGGTCAATTGCCCTCTTACACACTGGCACTAAAGCTTTAGAGTCGGCAGGAGCTATCACAATCGCATCCACTCTCCTACTCATCATCATTTCAACCAACTGGACTTGTCTATTTATATCCAATTCATCTTTAATCCCCTCCACTATCAAATCGTATTTCTCTGAATTTTGTATATGGTGTTTCCTCGCACCTTCCTCCATGGTCTTAAAGAATTCATTAGCAAGTGATTTCATAATAAGCGCTACTCGTGGTTTTCGCTGAGGCTCGCTCTTTGATTGGTCTCCCAATTTATCCCTACTTCCACAAGAAATCAACAAAGAAACACAAATTAGAAGAAAAAGACTCAAGGATAAATAATCTCTATTTCTTAAAATACCCTTGTAAACTTTCATAATAGTTCTCCTTTTAATTAATCTAAATCTTACCAGGTTGTTCCAAATCTACTCGCAAGCAAGTCAGCACTTGCGGGACCATCAGAACCGAAGGGATAGATTGTAGGCTGAATCCTTTTATTCTCGAGTTCGTGTAAAACAGGAGTAAAAATATCCCATGCCGATTCCAATTCATCTGATCTGATAAATAAACTTCTATCCCCTCTTATTACATCGAGCAATAGCAACTCATAAGCTTCTGGAACACGGGTCTCAAAAGCAGATTCATAGGAAAGATCAAGATAAGACTCCCTCAGGCTCAAAGTTAATCCCGGAACCTTATTCACTATCTTTAGAGCTATCATGGCTTCAGGCTGAACCCTAATTACAAGTTCATTAGGAGACATATGAGGAACTATCTCACTAAAAATATTTGCGGGCACATCTTTAAATTGAACCTTTATCTCTGTCATCTTCTTTGACAAACCTTTACCTGCTCTTAAAAGAAAAGGCACCCCATCCCACCTCCTATTCTTGACAAATAACACTACCGCAGAGTATGTGGGTGTAATGGAACTCAGAGAGATTCCCTCTTCTTCCCGGTAACCTACTTTTTGTTCTCCTTTGTGAATACCGGGCCCGTACTGACCTATAACCAAATGTGAGAGGCTCACAGGAGTAATACACCTCAAAATCTTCACTTTTTCATCTCGGATATAATCTGCCTCATATCTAATGGGCTGTTCCATAGCTATAAGTGCCACCATTTGTAAAAGATGATTTTGCATTACATCTCTTATAATGCCGTACTCGTCAAAATATCCACCTCTTCCTTCGACTCCTAAATCCTCCATCCACGAAATCCGAATATTATCAACATATTGTCTATTCCAAATAGGCTCTAATATAAGATTTGCAAAGCGAAGAACCATTAGGTTCTGTATAACTTCTTTAGCGAGATAGTGGTCTATTCGGTAAATTTGGTCTTCTCTAAATACTCTTTGCAGCCCTACTGTAAGTTCATCTGAAGATTCTCTATCCCGTCCGAAAGGTTTCTCAACAACTACTCTTGTCCAAGTTTGTCCACCCGAATCATTGGAGAGATTAGAAAGATGTAGTGAATTTGAGACTGTAAGGAAAAGAAATGGAGGGATAGCCATGTAGTAAATCTTATTAGATTTTTCATTCTTTTCTAATTCTTCAATAAGCTTTCCTAACCTGTTATAGTCATCTATATTATTGTAATTTCCTTGACAGTAATAACAGTTACCTATAAAATCATCTCTTTCTTTCAAACTAATATTTCTTACTTCTTTTTCTAACCATAAACCTATCTGTTCTCTAAAACTATCGGTATTAAGGGGAGTGCGTGCAAACCCAACTATATAAAACTTATGAGGAAGATGTTTCTGAACATACAATGCATAAAACGCTGGAAAAATCTTCCTCATTGAGAGATCACCTGACGCTCCTATTACAACCACAGTCAAGGGGACTTGTGAATATACACTTTTCAAATTACCTTGCATATAAGTTTTTCCCTGTCTATATTCCTACAATCTAATTGCTATTTTATGAGACTACTTCAATATAATACACATATAAAATAATAAATTCTCAATTGAAGTTGCTCATTAAAAAAATCCAGAAAAGGAAAAAAAAATATGTTAAAAATTAGCAAACACAGATTCGTTATTTATCTTGTCATTATAACAGGATTGTGTGTATCTCTGTTGTTATTATCTTGCGGAAAGACACAACCAACTCAACCCTTAAAAAATACTCAAATTTACGGATTAGCATCTCACCTACCAAGTCGAGAGATTATCTCTTACCAGCCAGACCCCACATGGATCATATTAATATCTCCCTCAATAACTCCATTAGTCCAAACCTTTTTCAAAATCGATGCGGTATTAGAGAAAGAAATCTCCAAGGGCGTAAAAATAGATCCTATTCTCTCTAAGATAATAGGTGAGGATATTAATTCCACCTCTGAGAACATAAAGGCTCTTGGAATAGAAATAGAGAAACCGTGTGGTTTTTTTTACAGTATCCTCAACGATAAATGGGAATTAGTAGCACATTTTAAGGATAAAGAAAAGGTGTTGGGAATTTTCCCATCTATGAAGAAGAGCTACCTTAAGACTTCTTGGCATTCCTTTATAACGAGAACACACCCTATTTTTATAGATACCCTAACAAATGTAGGAATCTATTTTTCGGCAGACAACAAGGTATTTATATCAAACGATTTAGATGCAATGAGTAATAGTGTCCTTCCAAAAGAAAGTCCTCCTTCCTTCAACTACGGCATCGAGCAAAAAGGTATACTCAGTGATAATGAAATAGCAATTTTATTAACTTCTTCAGAGGGATTATTATCTAAAATCCAAAGTATAGAATCATCGGAGATAAGGTCTTTACTAAGTGCACTTAATACCCATTGTGAAGACTTCGGGTTTGTCATCAACCCAACAGAAGAGAAGACGGAAATCGCAAATGTTTTTTTCTCAAAAAATGGAATAAGCGAACCATCCTTTGTTCCACAAACACAAAACTTAATTCCCCAAGAGAGTGCTTTAGTATACGGATTCCTCTATCTTTCCAAAGGACTAATAGATTTTTTGGACACGCTCCAAAAAAATGATAAAGGGGGATTTTTTAGAAAGGCATTAGGATCAGCTATGGGGGCACTATCTCATAGGCTCCTATGTGATGAAGTATCCTTTGGTGTATATGAAAAAGAGAGCAAAATACCCGACTTCGTAGTAGCAACTCTCTCGGAAAATATGATGACTTTAATTAATTTACTAAAGATAATCGTAGAAGATGGAGAACCTATGGGGAGTTTTTCTACCTTGAAACCATCCCAAAAATCGCCTATAGCGGGCAAAATTCCGATAGACTTTGTGATAGGCTATAAGGAGCCTCTATTCGTTGTAACATCCTCCTCTGAATTATTAAAAAGTGTTGAGAACCAGTTTACTAAGTATTCACCATCAGAAAGTAAAATACCAGATTGTCAATTGGGATATATCAAAGTTAATAAAGACAGATTATCTCAGGCGGTTGAATCATTAAAGATTAGTTCGGATCTGCCACTTAGGATAAACAAAGTACTACCTAAACTTTCGGACATTTGTATAAAATATAAATCTAACTGGGGCATAATTTATATCAACTTAGAAATTTAGAAACATAGCAATCGCATCAAGATTAAAGAAAGGTAAAGTCAAAAGTGGAAAAAAGGAAAGAAGTTGTTCTTCAAAGTAAAACACTTTCGGTTAAGGGAATTCTTTATGATTCCCCCACTGCAACTAAATTGTGGGATGCTTTGCCCATTAAGTCTGTAGCACACCGTTGGGGAGACGAAGTATATTTCAGCACACAGATTACAACTGAATTAGAGGACAACGCCACTGATGTGGTGCCTCCCGGAACTATTTGCTTCTGGGTTGAGGGAAACTCAGTGGCTATTCCATTCGGAAGAACACCCGTATCCAAAGGAAACGAATGTAGATTAATTACAGAAGTTAATATTATTGGGAAAATTACAGATGACCCTACCCTTCTGGATAACATACACGAGGGAGACGAAATTGAACTCAAAGCAACTGAATCTTAAAACAAGAGAGTATCTTAGAAAGTGTGGGTAATAGACTGGTATTGGAATAAATTTCTTGAACAAATCATTGTAAAAGCTGAGAACCTAATTGGCTACGAACTAATAAGGCCTTGGGCTCCCCACATAGTAAAAGGGATAATTACTCTACTTATATTACTATTGAGTTACGAAATATACCTTAGAATTAGGAAATTTATCAGGAGTAGAAAATTCATTGCTGAAAGCATCCCTGTAGAACCTCCTTCCTCAGAGACAGTAGATAAAAGCTCCGAGTTTATCCAGCAACTTGAATCATTGAAAGCACCCAAACAAACTATAGAGAGACTGAAAAAAGAAAAGAAATTCCAGCAATTAGGCGAAGTTTATGTCTCTATGCAGAAACATAAGGAGGCAGGATGGGCATTCTATAAAGCAGGAGAACTTAAAAGATCTGCCACTGAATATGCGAAAGCGGGAAAGACATATTTAGCAGCGAAAATCCTCCTCCAAGCAGATGAACCACTGCAATCAGCTACACTACTTGCAAGCATAGGAAAGCACAAGACAGCAGCAAAATGGCTTGAAAAATATGGCTTCAAGGAAGAAGCAAGTTTCTATTGGTGGGAAGCAAATTATAAAGATAAAGCCATTAAAATTTGGTTAGAAGTCTTACAAGACCCTAAAGTTAGTATGGAGCAAAAAACACAAATGTGTAACAAAATAATTCAAATAATTTACAATCATGGTCCTAATACCATACCAGATAAATTCAAGAAACAACTGATAAATTCTTTGGTTAACCATTTAATTTTTGAGAAAAGATTTAGCTTAGCAATTGACTTATTAGTAAAGACGGGAGACTTAGCAAGTGCGGAGAAATTAAAAGCATTACTTGCTCCTCCTAAAAATTAGTCAAAAAGTATCCCCTTACACTTTGCAAATTCATAGAAATCTTTACAAGAATCGATATCAACACAGGGAGGTAGATTGTTTCCCTCTTGAAGGATAAACTTTTTACCTTTGAGAACTCCAGATCCAAGTATTTTCTCTGTTTCTGAAATAAGTTCTCTTGCATAACCTTTTAGAAATAAGCTTGCTTTGGGACCACCTAATATTGTTACTTGGGGACCCAATTCTTTTCTTAAAATCCCAAAATCTACGGGAAATCCCGTTTCAAAAAAGTTTACCCCCAATTCTTTCTTAATAGTTGGTAATAAGTGTTGAACATTTCCACAAAGGTGAATAAATCTCTTCTCTGGTTTTGAGAAGATTTGATATATCTTCTTGTGATAAGGCAAAACAAACTCTACATACTGTTCTCTTGAGAGTATCTGGATTGCATCATCAGCAAACCAATAAAGTGCCATCGGATACGATATTCCCATAAACTTTAACCATGCCTGCATCCGATTGATTAAAGCTTCAGTAATGTATCCTAATAGCTGATGGACATATTGAGGGTCTAATAAAATATCCATGCATAAATTCTCCATTCCTCTTAGAAGTGTAGCTACAGTAAAAATCCCATCGGTCCATCCGAATGGAGTTTTCCAAGTCAATTTAACTGGTTTACCCAAAAACTCCCAACCTCCTTTAAATCTTTTCTCATAGTATTCAATATGGTCTAAGGCAAGCTGAGCAAGTTCCCCTTTGAAAGGTTCGGGTAGTCCTTTATCAAACAACATCATTTTACAATTATCATCACGAAGAATTGGATGAATAGTTGGAACTTGAGAATCCATAAAAACCAACGGTGCACCGAACCATGAGGCGTCATACACATTTTGGAAATCAATATAAATTTCCCACTGTTCTGGGAGCCCATGTTCATGGTCTCCAGGAAGCAAAAACCTTCTCCACAATTCCCAGTTTAACTGAACCTGAGCCATCAATTCTGGGTCATAAAGGTAATCCTTAAACTGAATGTTTAGGTAGTTAAGAGCAGAGTCCAATATTAATACTTTAGGATTAGAATTTAACCTTATAGGAACTCTTTTATGAACTCCTCGCTCAAATTCATCCCAGAGATTTTTTATCTCGAGATTTTCTACTTCATAATTAGCATTTCTGATATACTCTTCAGTAAGAGGTAGCTTAAAAATAAGCCCATCCATACTACGGCCCCCAAAATTACCTTAGGACTCTGTTTCTCAACCGAGTGTAAGAAATCCAGAACTTTCTCAATCGGTCAAGAGTTTTAGGGTCTAATTCTACAGGAGAATAAACAGCAGCCTGATATAGAAGGGTCAACTCTTCAACTTCTTCCCTTAACTGTTCAAGAGGAGCAGGTAAATTTACTAAAAACTCTAATGGAGTTTCACTATGTTTTTTGGGAACTCCCAGATCATCTGCTAAAGCACATAAAGCTCTGTATGCATATTCTATATGTTGATTAGGAGTAAACTTTCTACTAAGAACAGGATCTGAAAGTGAATTTACAAATTTAACCGATTTAGCTGATTTTATATTTACCTTCCTGTGCGATTTTTCGATCTTAAGGAAAACTCGAGATAATATTTTTTTAAGCCAATCAAAATGTCCTTTCCTAATCATGGAATCTAACCACAAAGCCACAATGAATCCAGACCACTTAAACAGGACCCAAAATACCACTATAACAATTAAACCCAAAATGAAGATGCCTACCTTTTCTAACATTTTCTGCTGTTCCCATATCTCGATCGGAGTAGCAATAACAGGATTCAAAGTAAACTTACTTCCCCTAATCCAGGGGTCATATTCGTGTTCTAAAACATGGATAGGGGTAGGAAGTGTTGGAAAAGGTAAATATGCTGATAAAGTCATACTTACAACTAAGATTAAAAATCCACCACTAATCCAAGTTACACCAATAGAGGAAGGAATAGGGACTTTCCTTGCCTTAAAGTATTCCCTTAACCCACCTAAGCTCGTTGTGCATAAAAGCAAAATAGCCGAGAAAACAAACAGTACCGTATAGAACCATCCTGCTTTCACCATTTCTTCCCCACCATTTACTAATATTCTTAGCCCTAATGAAAAAATCATCATCACAGGTATGCTGAAAAATATGACTGAGATACCTGCAGGAACTGAAGAAAGTCTCTTTCCAAACCCCATGGTTCCTAAAGTAAGTTCCTTTAAAGAGCCTTCCTCCTTTAATCCCAACTCTGCGGGATCAACCGCCTCAAATTCGTAGAACAAGTAATCAACAAAATTATCCTTACTCTTTTTTTTAGGCTTAGTTTCCTTTCGAACGACATTTTTACTTATACTCGTAAGAATACCGACATCACCTGACTGAGAATTTTCATCAATGCAACACTCATAAGTAATCCTATTTGTTAACCACCATAGGAAAATTACAACACTTAAATTGAAGAATGTTGCCATTCCCGGACTCGTGTTCATAAAATTCTTAACCACTGAGCCCATTCCATACATTGTAGTAGAGATTACGGTATATAGCGCTATTGCAATTGCTAATCCAGAGCCATATAAAATTCCGTTTTCCACCCCTTCCCTTGCAAACAACCTATTAAGAGCAACGACTCCAAGTACAAAGAAAAAACCTACTAACCTTAGATAGGGATCGTGAACCTCAGTATAGACATATCGAACATCTAATAAGAAAAAAACTATCGACCATACCATTAACAAAATTAGTGCCGGATTAATTATTACAATTAAGTAATCAGTTAGTGTCCATTCTATCTGGACTTGAGGTGTTTTTGAATCACCTTTAGTTAGATTAACAAAATCTGTTGGTTGAAAGGTCATACTAACTTGATTCAATGTATGGGAATCAACATCAACTTCATTATCTTCAAGAGGTCTTATCTCATTTTCATTAAATCCCGGCATAACTAAACACCTATTTTCTGGGGTGCTATATAAAATAAATCCTGTTCATGTTCAATATGGAAAACATTAATGGAAAATTTTCCAAGCCTTAACATAGCTTCCTGATATGCTTTCTCATCTTTAATTAAAAACACGGTGATAACAAAACCATTAAACTTTAGTTTTTCTACGACGGATGTAAGTTCTTCTGTAACCTGAGGAACTACTAAAACCAAAGCGTTATCCCGCGGAAGATAAGGAGCAATATACTGAAGTAGCCTTGAGTACTCAAGAATTTTAGAGGGTTCAGCACGAGCAAGATTCTCTAAAATTTTCTGAATCTGTCCCGAGGAGCGTCGAGTGGGAACTATCAAAGGGCAAATATCTTCAGGACGCCCTTCCATTAATAACTTTTGAAGCAAGTCTTCACGCGAAAACGCACTTTCTCTCTCTCTTCGAAACTCTGCAGATTCGCCCGCATCCTGGGCATTGGTTACAAGCCCAACTGGTTCTCCAGAGAGATATAGCAAATACGAAATCGATGCTGTAGTGGTTATAGCCAATTCTATTCTCTCTTCTCTTGTCTGAGGGTAATAATCGTCTTCAAACAAATCTAATATCAAAGTTGCTCCTAAAACAGTAGCAGGCTCATTAGTCTTTACCTGAAGACTTCCGAGCTTTGCACTCGCCTTCCAGTGAATAGACTTAATTGGATCACCAGGAATGTAATCTCTCACACCATAGATTCGTGTAGGATCTTCATAAATTTTATTTGAAACTCTAACAGGACCGTGAGGACGCCTTGTAGAAACCTGAAAACTCTTAATATACACTACCGAAGGCAATACTGTGACATACTCTTGGGTTTCTCCACTTCTAAAATGTTTTTGTAACCCAAAGAAATCCCCTGTCTCCATTACTAAAGGTCCTATTCTGAAATAGCCTCTTCGAGGAAAACGAAGTCTGTAGGAAAGTAATCTCATCTCATTACCTCTAAGAAAAAATAATTTCTTATATTCTCCACTAACTTCAGCATAGGGGGGAACAAAATCTTCTACATATATCCAAGGAACAGGAAACCAAGACTTATTTCTGATAAATACAACTACCTCAGCATCTTCTCCTTCATTTAAAATCAGTGGTTCTACCTTTCTGGCAGTAACAACAAAAGAAATCCAAAAATTACTTAAGATATATGAAAAAATCAGAACAAATAAAAAAACATATAAAGAATACACCATATATGGGCTTGATATAGCATAGCCCAAAGCCAAAACCAATGTAGTTAGAACTATCCAAAACCACCTAAAAACAGTAAATTTAGTTTTCTCTTTTGGATTTAGCATAGCCAATAATTTTGACAATAAATGTTGAAATTGTAATAATTAATTGCGTAATTATCAATCCAAATAATATCAACAAAATTAAATTATTTGAAAAACAACTATAAGGAGAGAGCTATGACAGAAGAATACAAAGCCACGAAACTATTTGTTGGAAGCTGTGTAGCATTGATAGCTACAGCAATGACATTTGCGGTTTTGAGCGCAATCATGAATCCTCTCAAACAGCAATTCCTCCTCACCAATGAGCAGGTGGGATATATAGGAGGTGCAGGACTTTGGGGGTTTCCAATTTCAATATTAATCTTTGGACCCCTTTGTTCAGTATTAGGCATAAGATTCTTGCTTCGTCTTGCTTTTCTCTTCTTTATAAGCGGGATATCACTTATGATACTGGCTAAAAACTTTTGGATGCTATTCTTTGGAGCACTCACTATTGCTTTTGCAAATGGATTAGTTGAAGGCGCTTGTAATCCACTCGTCGCCACTTTGTACCCTGATAGAAAAACAGAAAAGTTAAATCAGTTCCATGTGTGGTTCCCAGGTGGAATAGTTATAGGAGGATTACTTTGCTATTTCCTTGACAAAGTGGGAATCACTGATTGGAGAATCAAAGTAGGCTCAATATTAATTCCAACCTTTGCGTATGCAATGATCATGTTGGCGGAAAAATTCCCCGAAACAGAAAGGGCTCAATCAGGAGTATCCTTTGGAGAAATGATTAAAGAGACTCTCGGTAGACCTCTTTTCATATTATTATTCATCTGTATGATGATGACAGCTTCAGTAGAGCTTGGCCCCAATAGATGGATCCCTGCAGTATTAGAAGCCGGTGGAATTCCCGGAATGCTGGTATTGGTATGGACAAGTCTACTAATGGCACTACTTAGGCAGTTTGCTGGGCCGGTAGTGGAAAAGCTTTCTCCAACTGGTATGTTATTAGGTTCTGCGGTTCTATCAGGAATAGGATTATTCGCTCTAAGCTACGCTCAAACATATACAACTATATTTATAGCGGACACTATATTTGCAATAGGAGTATGTTATTTCTGGCCCACAATGTTAGGTGTCGCATCAGAAAGGGTACCTAAGGGAGGTGAATTTGCCCTTGCTCTGTTAGGATTCGCTGGGAATGTTGGAGTTGGACTACTGACTATACCTCTTATGGGCAGAGTAGCTGATTATTATGGACATGAAAAATTTGATGCGGATAAAACTATAGCGATAGTGAAGCAAGTAGAGGAGGTATTCCCTCAGTTACTTCAATCATCAGGGAGCAGAGAGAGAGAAGCAATGCTGACTTTGTTAGCTGAAGCCAAAGAGATTCAAACACATTATAACGAGAAAAAATCACTTCCACCAATCAAAACTGCAGAATTGTTTAGAAGAGTAATCTTACTTGCTCCTGAAAACCACGAAATTACCAAGAAGGCAAAGGACTTATTAAATCCTGCTGATCTGTACGGAGGAAGAATAGGATTCCGTTATGTATCCGGGCTATGTGTCATCCTTACTATTGTATTTGGAGCAATATACTTAAGAGACCTGAAGATGGGAGGGTATAAGGCGGAACAATTAACTGCATAACTGCATATTAGAGAATAAACATTATCAGTAGATGGACATACAAATATTTATAGAGGATACCCTCAATACCATATCTAATTGGATATGGGGGTATCCTCTTATACTATTGTTGCTTGGTACTCACATATATCTGACAATTCGGTTAGGTTTTATTCAAAGGAAACTTCCACTTGCTATCAGATTATCATTCGCCAAAGAGAGAGAACTTCCGGGAGAGGTATCTCACTTTGGAGCACTCTCCACTGCACTTGCTGCCACGGTTGGGACTGGAAATATACTGGGTGTAGCAACTGCAATATCTCTTGGAGGTCCTGGAGCGGTATTCTGGATGTGGATTACGGGGGTCTTTGGTTTTGCCACAAAATACGCAGAGGCAGTTCTCTCGATAAAATTTCGTGTTCAAAATGAAAAAGGAGAATATGTAGGGGGACCTATGTATGTACTTGAAAAGGGCTTGGGCCTTAAAATACTTGGAATAGCTTTTGCAATTTTCACTATAATCGCCTCCTTTGGTATAGGAAACATGGTCCAGTCAAATGCAATCTCAAACATGATTTATGAGAACACTGGTGCAAAACCTATACTCATAGGGATTATTTTAACCTTTTTAACTGGTATGGTAATTATCGGAGGTATAAAATCAATATCTAAATTCTGCACACTTTTAGTTCCGTTCATGGTTATTTTCTATCTATTGGGCTGTCTTTTCTTATTGGCGCTTAATGCATCAAATATTCCTCATTCAATATATTTAATTTTAACCACTGCATTCACAGGGCAATCGGCAATTGGTGGATTCGTAGGAGCAACTATTTCAAATGCTATCAGATACGGAGTTGCAAGGGGACTTTTTTCAAACGAAGCGGGCTTGGGTAGTGCTCCTATAGTTGCATCTGCTGCAAAAACCGCTCATCCTGCCCACCAGGGTTTAGTTTCTGCTACGGGGACCTTCTGGGATACAGTTGTAGTTTGTTTCATAACAGGATTGACTTTGGTTGCAACTAATTCATGGACAGAAACAAGCTCATCTGTAGAAATGGTAAAACTTGCTTGGGAGAAAATAGGGAACTTGGGTAAGTTTATTATGATAACATCCCTCGCTACTTTTGTATACTCCACAATTTTGGGCTGGGCTTACTATGGAGAAAAGGCATGGGAATATCTACTTACTTCTAAGACTATCTCCATTTATAGGATTCTCTGGTTGGTAGGAGTATTCATAGGGGCACAAGTTAAACTAAACATAGTGTGGACTTTTGCAGATATTTCAAACGCACTAATGGCCCTTCCTAACCTGCTTACACTCTTACTCTTAACCCCTCTGATAATCAAGGAAACAAAAATCTTCTCAAAGAGTATAGATAAAAAAAATTCAAACTCTTAAGATTTCATTAAGAGGTTCTACTTTGTCCTCAGGATTGATACAATAGATAGTATTTTTCCCCTTACTTTTTGCAATGTATAGAGCATTATCAGCAAGTTTTACCCATTCCTCAGAAGTCATTCCAAGCTTATATTGAGCAATACCTATACTCAAGGTAGTCCCGTATGTTTCGATTTTTTCGAACTGGCTCTTTATTCGCTCAGCAACTTTAATACTAATTGAGGACTCAGTTCCACACAATACAACAGCAAATTCATCTCCACCAAATCTAAATCCTACATCACTTCCCCTTATGCACCTCGATATAATTCTCCCTAAATTACTAAGTAGCTTATCCCCCACAGTGTGTCCATAACTGTCGTTACAGTTTTTAAAGTTATCTAAGTCCATCATCAATAGAGCATAATTAAAAAAACTTTCTTCCGCGGATTTGATAATTATTTCCAACTGAATTTCAAAAGACCTCTTGTTATATAACCCCGTTAACTCATCTTTCTGTGCGAGTTCAATAATAGTATCTTCCATCTTTTTTCTTTCAGTAACATCTTTTAAAATTAGGAATAGATCTTCCCCTTTTTCCGTCTTGAGATAACTACAAGATATATCAAAGTGTCTATTTTCATCCCCCTTTACGCAGATCTGAACATCTGAAATTGTGCCCTTTTGACTTTCCTTCATAAATAAATTAAACCATTTCTTTACCCTCTCCACATCGTTAGGATGAACCAACTCCGTGAAAGGCTTCTCAATAATCTTATCAATCCCGATACCAAAAATTTCTGTAACAGACCTGTTAACATCTTTTATTAACAGGTTAGAGGGAGAGATGACTAATATGGCATCTGCATATATATCAAACAACTCTCTGTATCTTTTTTCGGAGTATCTACATCTTCTAATATAAGCAATCTCCCTAAAGATTCGTAGAAGCTTTGCTTGAAGCTCATCTCTTGAAAAAGGCTTGATTAATATGTCAAGTGCCCCAGCATTAACTACATCAACAAGTGAAAATTCATCTTTATAAGCAGTGATAACTAAAATAGCAAGGTCAGGGTCAATTTCTAAGGCTTTTCTTATCAATTCTGTGCCGTAAGTTCCTGGCATAATCATATCTGTAATTAGAACATCATATCTCTTTTTTTCAAGCCCTCTCTTGAGCTCTATTAGGACTGAATCACCATCATATACACTACTTACATTGCACTCCCATAAAGAAGAGAGTAATCTTTCAATCGTGCGGGCAACACTTTCATGGTCATCTGCTACTAATATAGAATAGTTTGAAAAATCTATAGAACCCATCCCCGTAAACATAACCTTAATCCTTTATCAAAAAAAATGGAGCGGGATACGGGGCTCGAACCCGTGACATCCAGCTTGGGAAGCTGGCACTCTACCACCTGAGTTAATCCCGCTCATCTTATTTAGATTTTACAAAAATCGATTTTTACTTTTCAAGCAAAATTAGAGGAAAACCGTTCTAAAAGTCCTAATCTTCCCAAATAGGCTGTATCCTAAAGAAACCAGATATATTGCCCACTCTAATAAAAATAGGAATCTCTTTGGGTTTAACTCCACTCAATTCATTTATGATATCTTTAAAGTCCCCTATATTCTTTATAGGTCTATTTCCAATTGCCTGAATGATCATC
Organism: Candidatus Hydrogenedentota bacterium; assembly: GCA_026415215.1. GTDB lineage: Bacteria > Hydrogenedentota > Hydrogenedentia > Hydrogenedentales > Hydrogenedentaceae > Hydrogenedens. The sequence continues at coordinate 2,256 of JAOAHN010000127.1, read as the reverse complement.
CCCCTACTTATCTTTGCTAACTGTGCAGGACTTCCAGACTTGACTCTATAAACTATCACTCCAGAAACATTTTCATCAATTCCAAGGGAAATCCTCATATCAGGAGTAATTTCCCTTACAGTAACACCTCCTGCCACCCACTCAAACTCTTCAGCTTCATAAGATCGCTTAGGCCTTGGTTGCAAAGTTGTATACAATGTCATAGGCATACCTCCCCTGAGAATTTCTATTTCTACTCTTTTCCCCGAACCTGCTTCTCTGACCAACTTGGTAAATGAAGAAACATCTCTATCATATTTAGCATTAATAGTCACCCCATTAAATTTCTTTATTACATCCCCTACCTTAAGTCCACATTCTGATGCAGGAGAAGGATTCACTACAGTAGCTACTATTAGTCCCCCATCTTTGGGTAAGTTCCAATATTCCGCAAAGTCATCTGTCAGGGGCTGTGTGATTACTCCAAGCCATGCTTCTTGCTCTCCTCCACTCTCGTCTACTCCGGGGGGTGAAGAGATATACTTCTTAAAAAGAGCGTATTGGTATATTAGAGGATGCCCACTTCTTGTGTAAATTTCCCCTCCCTCCGCCTTGCTTAGGTCAAATCCCACAACTCCTACAATATTTCCATCTCCATTAACAACTGGTCCTCCTACAAAACCCAACCTTACATTTTCATCAATGCAGTAAGTAACCCGAGGTTTTCCTATAATAGCACCTACCCTTGCCACTGTAATTGCTCTTACATAATCTAAAGTTTCTCCTAAAATACCTATCATTGCAATTTCAGAACCTACTTTCAAATTCGGGGTATCATGAAACTCTACAAATGGTAGTTGTGTACCTCCAATATCTTGAAGTTTTAGAAGAACTACATTTACATCATCAGGTTTTTTTAGCTTGATAGCAGAATACTCTTTTTCTTCACCTTCGATAAAGAGTCTTACCCTAAAGTTAAAAGATTCAACACCTTCTACCTCAACATATCCTGGAGTCAAGACAAGTCCATTTGGAGATACCAAAAGTCCTAAAGCCACACCATCTTTCCTACTCACAGTCCCAGTAATCTGATTTGTAACTTCAGAAGTGTACTGAACTAAAGTTACTGCAGGCGAAATTTTTTTATAAATATACTCCAGCTGAGATGAAGTAAAAGAATTCAACACAGACAGCAAGATAAATGAAATTATACTAAGTCCACAGCTATTCATTATTATTCAACCCTTTTATAGTTAGTTGGGGCACTTCACTTTTCTCAGAATCATATTGCTTTATAAGGACAAACCTTGTGACCACACCTCTCTGAACAAATAAAAGAACTTTAGCTTTTTTGTTTTCCACCGCTTTTTTGTACAAGTCTACAAATTTCTCTAAATTTACAATTTCTTCTTCATCAAATTGTAAAATAACATCCCCAGCAAGTAGGCCTGCCATCTTAGCAATGCTTCCCTCTTGCACACCAGAAATATATACGCCTTTCCTACTTGGAATTCTCATTCTCCTCATCATCTCATTAGTTATATCAGAGGCACTGAAACCCCATTCTGTAAATTCCACTTCCTTACCTTTAAATGGGCTATAAGGTTCCGATACCACTATCACATTTTTTTCTTCTTCACCCCTAATTATCTTTATCTCTACCTTTTCTCCAATAGCAAAGGAAGCCAACTTTTTCCTTACATAAGGCAAATCCTCAGCAAATCTCGCATGAACAGCTTCACCATTAACCGCTACAACTATATCTCCTGGCCTAATTCCGGCGTTATATGCAGGTGAATCTAACTCTACATCAGCTACTACAACGCCTTTTTTGGAAGTATCCTCAGTGATAGACTTCATTTCCTGTAGAAATATTCCAAACCAACTCCTTTCAACTTTTCCTTTTTTAATTATTTCATTAACTATCTCCTTCACAGTATTCACAGGAATTGCAAAGCCAACATTCTCAGCACCGAGAAGAATTCTCGAATTGACTCCAACTACTTCGCCTTTAAGATTTACAAGGGGACCTCCACTGTTCCCCTGATTTATCGCGGCATCCGTCTGGATGTAATTATTAAAAACGGAGATAGGTCCTTTCTGATCTTCTAAATATCTTTCTGTCATACTTACTATTCCGATAGAAACAGACTTAGCCAATCCATGAGGACTCCCCATGGCTAAAACTAACTGTCCAGTTTTCACTTGGTCTGAATCGCCCATAATTACATAGGGATATTTATGGCCTTGGGGTAGCTGTAACTCTGCTATATCTGT
>JAOAHN010000046.1 GCA_026415215.1 Candidatus Hydrogenedentota bacterium | reverse complement strand
TGTAGAAAGGATAATGAACGCCATTGCCACAAAAGTCGTTACAAAATTTCTTCTGATTTTAAGTGTTTTCATTTTTTTCTCCTTATCGTTAGGAGTTAGGTTTATTAACTGTGGAACACTCGTTGAAATGTATCAACCACTAAGTGCCCCACTAATTTTATCCAAGAGTATTTTTTTCAATTTTCTGTGATCTTGCTTTGCTATTAAAGGCATATCTGCTTTTGCTGGTGGGGTTAGTTTTTATTTTTCTTTCCAAGATCTAAAAAAAGATCCCTACACTTGTCGCTATCTCTGGAATTTTTTCCAGTATCACCCCCTTTATTACCGCTGTCTTTAACTGCTTCTACTCTGTCATTACTTTTAGACTCTCCTCTGTTTCCAGATCCCCCACCTTTGTGATCATTTGGAGAAGAGTCTCTGCCTGCACCTTTTGACCCACCTCCTATATAGGAGGAGGAAGGTTTGTCAATATCCACTGAATAGTCTCTCCTACTTTCTATATCGCTTGGTTTATAGCTCTCCTTGGGTGGTTGTGGACAGACTTTTTCATTCTCATTGCATCGGTCTTTCCCAGAAGGACTCTGATTATTTTTATCATTGTTTGTGGAATTCTCGAAGTGTTTTTTATCTGATGGACTGCCTTGGGAAGGGTCTATGGAGTTTGTTTCTACTTGAGTTATTGTATCCGTGATTTCTATAAATTTTTCTCCCGACGGAGTTGTAACTGCTGTAATAGTTTTTGAAACACAAACTTCTTTTCCCTCACCACTTTTACATAGAGTTGCTGTTTGTTCAATAAAGAGGACTTTTTCATTCTCATTGTTCCCATTAGGTTTGTCACGAGAAGGAGATGAACTTCTAATATCATGATTTGTTCCATCTAAGTTCTTAATGCCTTCATTCTGGTTGTTTTCAGTAGAGTTTGAATTATTAATGTCACGATTCATATCCCGGAAGTCTTTTATTCCTAAATCAGTATTATTAGGTGTTTTATGGTTGTGGGGAGTTACTTGAGGATGCTGATTTTCTTCCGGCCCTCTCTTTTTTGGTGGGTTAACTATTGGGGGTGGAGTGTTTACTTTAGGATCTTTAGAACGGGCATTATTTCTTCCTGTAGCTTCGTGCACTAGCTCAGAGATTTGAGTATTCAAACCTAGAGCTATTACTCTTCCTAATTGGATAGACGCAGCCGAGTTATCATAAGGTGGCGGTAAGGTTAGGTAAGTCCATCCGCTACTACCCGACTTACTGTCAACAACAACTTGTTCTGCAACTTGGTTAATGTATGAACCAAAGGCGTATGCTGATAATTGTATTCCAGCATCTATGAGTGCTCCTGTTAATATGCCGAGTTGAATTTGTGGCGGGAGGAATGGAAGTAAAAAAATAATTAGTGAGATTTGTTCTATTGCCTCTTCGGTTTCGGCAGGAGATGATTTATCTATGTTCCTGTATACTTCCTCTCCAAAACTCTTAAGATAAGCTGTCTTATCTAACACTGAATTAAACCTATTGTAAATCTCAATATATTTTTCATATCTTTTCGGGAGTTCATTTAAGATTGTTTCTACTACTATAGGAAGAAACTCTTTCAACTCGGTTATCATCGAGTTGTCAAGGCTCAAAGGCTTTTTAATATCTTTATTAGCTAAATTATTCTCTTCAACCGGAGGATGAGTGTATTCAGCTGTCGGAAGTCCATAAGCAAGTTGTGTAAAGACAAGTATTGATAAGGCCATTACAAAAGGGATAGTTATGGGTTTAATAATTTCTGAGAATCGATTGGTACACATACTTTTCTCCTATCTTAGGGTTTTTGTTATTGGGTAGCTATACACAAAAGCTACATCTATAAGACATATACGAGAAAAGTGATTGTTAGATTTAAAATTGTTAGATAATAAATTGTTTATAACTTAACATTATGACTAGTAGATTTCTTACTTTATCTAATATAAGTGCTTCTACTTAAGCATGATAAGGAGGTATAGTTGGTATAGACTTTGAAAAGAAAATGTATACCGTAATTCTGTTTACGGGTGTAATTAAATTAGGTAATTAGGATGGAAAGAGGAAATAGACTTACTTATATAAAAGGGCAAGAGTTGTTATATAGCGAAAAGTTTTTAATAATGCTTGATATGTATTACTCTAATTTTTCTAAGGGTGGGTCGAAGTTACCGCGGTAGATGCGGTTGATTGGGGAGGTTGGGGCACACCACAAGATGCCGTTGTAGATAACTCTCAGTATGAGTTCGTTGTGATAGATAGGTAAGGTTTCGTGTCCTGGACTGAAGTAGAAGATTTTCCCTAAACCTCTATGCCAGCAACATCCGCTTCTAAACACTTCTCCCCCTTGAAACCAACTTATAAATACAAGGTGGTCAGGCTGGGGTATGTCGAAGTGTTCTCCATACATCTCTGACTTTTCCAATTCGATATACTCTGGGATTTCGTTAGCAATAGGATGTGCGGGGTCAACTACCCATATCCGTTCTCTCTCTCCTTCGCCTTTCCATTCTCGCCATTTTAGCATACAGCCAGTTCCCATAAGTCTGCGAAAAGGCTTTGACACATGACCTGAGTGTAGCACAACGAGTCCCATACCATTGAGCACTCTATTTTGCACTTTCTCCGCATTTTCATCGGTAACCTTGTCGTGTGCAAGATGGCCCCACCAGGTCATCACATCGGTATTATTCAATATTTCATCAGATAGTCCTTGATCGGGGTCATCTAACTGAACGACCCTTACAGATGCTATACCAGGTTGTTTCTCGAGGTATTGTGCTATTTGTCCGCCAATAGTATTGGGGTATGTAGATTTTACCTTGTCGCTAATTTTTTCGTGGATGCCTTCGTTCCATACGGTTATTCTGAGCCCTGACATAATTTTCCCTTTTTTGGTTGTTAGTTTATTTTTGATAAAACTAAATGTTCTATAATTTATACCAAATTCTTTCTGAACTTCAAAGTGTGAGGAGAATGGAGATGATTCAGGTCAGCCTGACAGTGCAAGCCTGTAAGAGGCTTATAGCGAAGGGTATTCTTAAACATCCTGTAGTTCAAAAGGCTTTACATTCACATACTTTGGTGGTAGTGGGTGGCACTACCAATGGTTATGTTGCGGAAGAGGTTTTGATGCATCTGGGATATGAGGAAAAATTTCCCAAAGGAAAATTTTTCAGAGGGATTACTCTTCCACCATGGTATCCGGTTATGGAAAGTGGTATGTTGCAGACGAAAACACCTTATCCCGGAGATGTAGTAATAGAAAAAGGGACTTGGCAAAAAGGAAAGATGCTTTTCGATGTGATAAATCAGCTTGGCGCTGATGATGTGGTTTTGAAAGGAGCAAATGCACTCGATTTAGAAAACAGAAGAGCTGGTATATTGATTGGTCATAATCAGGGTGGGACTTCTGGTGCAATAGTCCCGGCGGTGGTAGGGAGAAAGGTGAGGATGATTATCCCCGTAGGATTAGAAAAAAGGATTTGTGGCAGTTTAGATAAGATTGCTTTGAAGATAAATACCTCGCCTGGTAACGCTCCTCGTTTTTTTCCCGTCCCAGGTGAGGTATTCACCGAATTAGATGCTATAAAGTTGCTGACCGGGGCGAGTGCAGAATTAATAGGAGGAGGAGGAGTTTGTGGAGCTGAAGGGGCGGTTTGGCTTGCAATTGAAGGTTCTGAAGAGCAAGAGGGTATAGCAAAGTCTCTTATAGAGCAAATAAAGTATGAACCACAATTTAAGTTAGATGTAGAAGTTTCAAATATGGAGTAGATTGAGGGTATGAAAAAACTCGTTATTCTATCAGCACTTTTTTTATGTACTTCTTTGGGATGTTTGTGGGGTTTGGATTTTCAATCAGATAGTGATGAAGGTGATGATGATGAGATTTTGTGGGAAAATGTTTCTCTTGTCAAAAAGGGTTCTTTTGAAGGGGTTGATATAAGCATGCTCCAAGAACTTTGGAAACTTTCACCTCCAAGTGCAAAGTTAGATATTGACTCAAGTACTTTTCTAAGTGGTAAATCATCCTTACGAGTTGAGGGTATGGACGATGTGGAGCTAAGTTATCACAGGATACCTGTCCCTACGGGGGCTGTATCTATTACTGGAAGTGTGGGTTTTAAGGGAGATGTTAGTAAAGTTATACGGATTATTTGGTTCAAAGGTGATACCGTATTGCGAGAAGATATTTTTGAGAAGAAGAGTACAACCGAAGGAGGTTGGGAAAGGAATATTCTTTCAGAGAAAACTCTGCCTGAAGGTTCAACGCATTTAGCGTTCAAAATAGAAGCTCATTTCTCGGGACAGGGTAATTTCTGGATTGACGAAGTAAATATCGTTATGAGTGTGGAGCAGGTAAAGGAGGTCGAGGTTTTTGTAAATCAAGTTGGATATGATCTTGCATGCCCTAAAAGGTTTGTGGTTGCGACGAATTTTAAACCTCAGAAAGTAGTTGGAGCAGTCATTAATTCAGATAACAATGAAGTTGCTAAAGTCGCCTTTTCGGAGCCTAAGAGGGTCAGAGGGAAAAAAGAGTCAGACTGGGGAAAGTGGTTTATAAGGGGAGATTTTACCGGTTTTGACCAAGAGGGATTGTATAAAATTTGTGTATGGGTAGATAACAAGAAGCACTATAGCCCTGAGTTTTTGTTGGGCAGGGATGTTATATGGGAAAAGACCATACCCGTGGTTCTAAATGGGATCAAACTTCACCGATGTGGTGTGGAGGTTAGTGGAGTTCATCAGCCGTGTCATTTAGACGACAGTTGTAATGGTAAATTACTTGTCGGTGGCTGGCACAACGGCTATGATTATGGGAAAGATAAAACTGCTTTAGTGTTGAATCTTCTCGCAGAAGCTTATTTAATGTGCAAGTGGCGATTAGCAACAAATTTTGATTTAGACAAAGCCTTTCAGGAGGAATTGATGTGGGGAGCGAAATACATTCTCGGGAGATTCCAGGAAGGTAACAATCTAATAGGTAACATAGAGTCTAAGTCTTCGACCCCTTTGTGTTTGCCAGAGGAAGAAACAGACGGTGTTGCTGGTAATGAGGACGATAGGAGTTGTAGCGGGAGTGTCTCTGATGAGCAAATTTGTGCATCCGCACTTGCATATTTGGGGTGTTCCTTATCCAATTCCACTGAAGCAGGTAATTTTCTTAACTCAGCAGAAAAATTAACAATTTCATTAATAGAGAAAGGAGAAAAAGGAAATTTATTATTTAACTCTTTGGTCTTTTTGGGTGAGCAAAGAGGCTACGAGAAGTACTTATCAAATTTGAAGGCACTCTATCCTGAAGACCTGATTGAGTCAGTAGAAGCTATAACTCGTTATTCTACTGTAGAAGGTGAGATTTCCGTTTACAGGCTAAGCCAGACCTTAAAGCAGAGGATTGAATCTTACATTGGACTATCGGAAGAAAATCCTTTTGGAATTTGTCCGAGGAAGGAGGATGGTGATTTGTCCTTTTTTATTTTAGAAAAAGACAAAAAACTTCTTGGAATAAATGAATATGTGTTGAGATTGGCACAGTTAGCCGGGAAAGCCTTTAAATTTTATCCCCATGAATCTGTAAGGGCTTTTTTCTTTGATCAAATTAATTGGCTCCTTGGAGTAAATCCTTTTGGTGTTAGTATGATTAAAGGGGTAGGCACAAAAAGTTTGGCTACCTATGCTCATCCTTATGTGAGAGCAGGTATAAGTTCGGAGCAAATGGTAGGTTGTATTCCGTATGGTATTAGAGCTATTTCACAGGATATAGATGCTCCTTATATAGACCTTACAGGTTCGAATTCTCCGGACTTTGATTCTTTAGGGGTCTCAGTTGATATGATGGCATTGTATCTTAATGCTATGGCTCAATACTATAGAGTGAGAGTGCACGCAGAGGGTAGGAGAGGGCTGGAACAACCGAGTCTGAAATAATCTTTGGGAGTGGGTATATGCTATAATCTCCTTTTCTGAAGCCTGTAGGATTAGAGGGCTAAAGATATGATTATAGTAATGGCATCTCGAAAGTTAGAAGATATTCAACATGTAGTCGATAAAGTAAAGGAACTTGGGTATATACCCCATGTAATAGAGGGGGTAGAGAAGACGGTAATTGCTTGTGTAGGAGAAGAGAGAGGTAAGGAGAGTTTAGTAGCACTCCAAGCTCTGCCCCATGTTGAAAAGGTTCTACCTATATTGAAACCATTTAAGCTTGCGAGTAGAGAGGTAAAGCAAGAAAAGACCGTAGTGAAAGTTGGCTCTGTGGCTATAGGTTCTGATTTGTTCTGTGTTATTGCGGGTCCTTGCGCGGTGGAATCACGAGAGCAGATTATGCAGACTGCCGAATTTGTAAAAGGGAGTGGTGCTCATATTCTAAGAGGTGGTGCGTATAAACCTAGGACATCTCCATATAGTTTCCAAGGTTTGGAGATTAAGGGTCTGGAATTGTTGAAGGAGGCAGGAGAGAAATATGGGATACCGGTAATCACCGAAGCGGTAACAGTTGAGCAAGTTCCAGTGGTAGCTGATTATGCGGATATTATTCAAATAGGTGCTCGAAATATGCAGAATTTTGGCTTGCTCAGAGCGGTAGGGAAATTGAATAAACCAGTTCTGTTAAAAAGGGGTATGATGTCCACAATAAACGAGTGGTTAATGTCAGCAGAGTATATAATGTCAGGGGGAAATCAAAATGTGATTCTCTGTGAGAGGGGTATTAGGACTTTTGAGCCAGAAACGCGTAACACTTTGGACATACAAGCGGTTCCTATTATTAACAAGTACTCTCATCTGCCGGTGGTGGTCGATCCCAGTCATGCGAGTGGGGTTTGGGATCTCGTAATCCCGATGTCAAGAGCAGTTGTAGCAAGTGGAGCAGATGGAATAATGGTCGAGGTTCACCCTAACCCCGAAGAAGCCCTTTCAGATGGGGCTCAATCACTCAAGTTTAGTAAGTTCGAACTCTTGATGAGAGAGATAAAACCAATTGTGGAGGTATTGGGACGCAGGTTATGAATAATGAAATGGATTTGAGAAAAGGAGATTCAGTAGATAAACCATTGACTACTTCTACTGGAGAATCTCAATTTATGGGAGACAATAATGAGGAAATAAACCCTATAGGGAATCCTTTGGAGGAATTTGTGGAAACCCCGAGTTTGGATAGAAACCAAACTAAGCTTGTGATTCATAGTATTTTGTTTATAAGCGATAAACCCGTCACTGCTCAGAAAATTGCAGAGATACTTGGCGATATTGAAGTAGATGTAGTGAGAACTATTATAGAAGAGCTCAAAGATGAAATTAATACCAATACTAATCTTCCATATATGTTGAAAGAGGTGGCGGGAGGATACCAATTCTTCACTCGCCCCGAGTTTTCTCCTTTCATACAAAAATTCTTACAGGTGAAGAAGATGAGAAGATTTACACCCGCATTATTGGAGACCCTTGCGATTATAGCTTATAAACAACCTGTTACTCGGGTGGAGGTGGAGGCTATCAGGGGTGTTTCTGTGGCGCATGCATTTGAACAACTGTTAGAGAGAAACTTGATTAGAGTTTGTGGTGTATCGGAGCTCCCGGGAAGGCCAAAGTTGTACAGAACTACAGAAGAGTTTCTTGCTATGTTTGGTTTCAATAGTCTCCAAGACTTGCCAAGTTTAGATGAGTTGAAACAGGAAAAGTGAACAATATTTGATTTATGGGGGTTGAATGGAAGAGATTATTGAATTTCAAGTCGGGGAGGAAGATGCTTCGTTAAGGTTAGATTTGTTTTTATATGATAAACTTGAAGGCTGGTCAAGGAGCAAATGCCAGGAGTTGATAAGGAGAGGGAAGGTAAGAGTAGAAGGGAGAGTAGTAGTAAAACCCGCACATGTTGTGAAGGTTAGAGAAAGAGTTGAGGTAATTCTTGAACCAGCTAAGAAAGAAGAGGCTCTTCTACCTGAAAATATACCTATAGAAATAATATATGAAGATAATGAAATCGTTGTGGTTAACAAACAAGCAGGGTTAGTTGTTCATCCTGCGCCGGGTCACCTTCACGGAACTCTCGTGAATGCTTTGATTTATCATTGCAAGGATTACTTTACATCCGGGGATCCACTTCGTCCAGGGGTTGTGCACAGACTCGATATGAATACCACAGGTGTTTTAGTGTTTGCTAAAAATCCTCGGGCTTATCTTGAACTTCGTAGGCAAGTAGAGAATAGGGAATTCAAAAGGCGTTACTTAGCTTTAGTAAAAGGGGTGCCATTATATAAAAAGGGCATAATTGATGCAAGTATAGGAAGAAGTCTTGCTGATAGAAAGAAGATGTCGGTAACTGGCGTAAATTCAAAAGATGCGGTTACTTCCTACTCTGTCAAGGAGATTTTCGGGGAGTTATCTCTCTTGGAATTGGAATTGTCTACGGGTAGGACGCATCAAATAAGAGTCCATCTCAAATTTATAGGACATCCGGTTATAGGAGACCCTGTATATGGGTTTATAGATTATGGTGCCCTAAAATTATCCCGCTCTTTGATTAAATCATTGGAAAACTTGCCTGGGCAGGCGTTACATGCTCAACTTCTTGGGATAAAGCACCCTATTACTAATGAGTATATGGAGTTTACCGCGCCTCTACCTCGTTATTTTGAAGATATACTTAATCTACTCAGACAGGAATTCGTTCCTCAAGGATAATGGAAGTGTTTTTTGGTATACTAACTTCACCTTTGGGTTTTGTTTTAGTTTATCCGAGAGGGATACTTCTATGCACAGGATAAGAAAGCCTAAACTCTCAGAAGTCTTGGAGTTAAAGAAGTTAGTGGATTATGCGTATAAAATGGGATTTATTTTGCCGAGGACTTTAGAGGAGCTCTATGAGAATGTTCGAGATTTTTATGTTTATGCAGATGAGAGAGGTTTAGCAGGATGTGTCTCGCTTCATATAGACACGGATAGATTAGCAGAAATAAGAACTCTCGTGGTTCGAGAAGATGCTCAGCGAAAAGGGATAGGCAGTCTTCTACTCAATGCAGTGATTGCTGAGGCAAGAGATTTGGAAATACCACAGGTTTATGTGTTAACGAGGGTTCCTGAGTTCTTTGAGAAAAAAGGTTTTAGGAGGATCTCTATTGAACAGCTTCCGTATAAAATTAGAAAAGATTGTGCTCGGTGTCCCAAATTCGATAACTGTGATGAGATCCCAATGATACTTGATTTACCAATAGGGGAAAAGGGGTGATATATTTATTCATAAGACTGATTATATAGGAGCAGGGAAAATGAATAGCAAAATTACACTCTCAGTGTTAGGTTTTGGGAATATGGGGCAAGCTATAGTAGGAGGGTTAATAAACAAAGGGATAATGTCACCTGAAGATATTTCAATATACGATCCCGATGAAGGAAAACAGAAAACCGCTAAAGAAATGAAGGTTGATGTCTGCCCCTTACCGGAAATTTTGTTGGAAAAGAGTAGAGTTATTTTAGTAGCGGTAAAGCCTCAGGTATTGAAAGAGGCTCTGTTCCCTATTAAGCAGAAGTTACACGAATCTGTGTTGCTGGTTTCTATTGTAGCAGGAGTGCCAATAGAATTTTATAAGAAGTTTTTAGGAGTCCCAAACTTAAAAATTATCAGGAGTATGCCCAATACTCCTGCTTTAGTGGGATGTGGGATTACGGGTGTTAGTCTTAGCCCAGAATGTGGAGAAGAAGAGGTAAGAGTAGGAAAGGTTATCTTTAGTTCAGTGGGAGAGGTTGTGTTCGTTCCTGAACCACAAATAGATGTAGTGACTGCTATAAGTGGTAGTGGTCCTGCATATTTCTTTTACCTTTGCGAAGGATTGATATCGGCTGGTGAATCCCTCGGACTTGATAAAGAAACAGCCTATAAGTTAGCGGTTCAGACTCTTTACGGAGCGGGAACATTAGCGAAAGTGTCGAAGGAATTGCCTGAGACTTTAAGGATGAGGGTAACATCTAAAGGGGGAACTACAGAGAGAGCAATTAATTACTTCCAAGATAAAGATTTTTTGGGAATAGTGAAAGAAGCTATCCATTCTGCGTATCGCAGGGCAAAAGAATTAGGTATGCAAAACTTGTTAGAGTGAGTGCTACAGGTATAGAATTATTTGAACATGATAAGGGCTTAAAATGAGAAGGGATGAGTTCATAGCCGATATTCTCGGGGCTGAGTCGGTACTTACCCCGAGCGAGATATATGCGAAAAGGTTTGCGAAAAAGACCTTAGGCGGTTACGACTCTAAGGAAGTAGATGATTTTCTGAGAAGAGTAGCGGATACTATTGAACTTCTTACAGAGAGAATATACGAGCTCAAAGCGAAGGTTGAAGAACAATCAAAGTTGATAGACCACTATAGGGAAGAGGAATCTATTTTAAGGAGTGCTCTCAATTCTGCTCAAAGGCTTAACGAAGAAATAATAGAAACAGCTCAGAGACAAGCTCAGAGTATAGTCGCAGAGGCTCAAGCTCGGGCACAGCAAATACCTCTTCGATTGGAGCAGGAAATTCAACATCTTGTTCATATGCGTGATAGGTTTCATCAAGAAGTAAAGACTTTACTGATATCTTTCCAGTCTTTGTTATCTGAATATGAATCTACAAGGTTAAAGTCCATGTATTTTGAGGATAGGGATGTAGTTCCGGAACAGATGAAAAAGGACTTTGATAGGATTTTTTCCGGAGACCAAGAAATTGAACATTTTGACAAACTTGAGCCAAAACTTGATGAGAACCAGCGTTAGTGAGAAAATAAATGGCGTTATTTTGGGGGTGTTGATTGTATTCTTTTGCCCTTCAAAATTGTTTTCCTCTGAATTGGATAGTTTCTATACCAAATATAAGGAAATTCGGAGTAATACTCAGGTCTTAGTTGGGGAGTTCATCCAGAAAAACATATATCCTGACGAAATTTATACTACATTTGGAAAAGTGATATATGTAAAGCCAGATAGATTAGTGTTCTCTACAGAAGAACCGAAGAAAATAACTCTTTTAGATGGGAAGAGGGTCTACGAATACGAGCCTGAAATTAAGCAGGTAGCCATTTATGATATTGCGGATCAGGCTGAAATCGAGATTTTCTATTTCGCTTTTATGGAAGATATTGAGAAATTGAAGAAAAAATATATTGTTAGTCCCATTGTAGTAGAGGATGAGCGAGGTAGAGATGGGCTATCTATTAAACCCTTAACTGAGAATCAAAAAGATGCTTTGTTCAAAGAGATTGTTATTCAAATAAGGAAAGATAATTTTTTACCATACCGAATTAGGATACTGGGAGTTGATGATGTCCAAACTGTAGTAGATTTTGAGAAAGTTGAAACTAATTGTAAAATTCGCTTGGAAGATACCCAAATATACCTTTCCTCAGGCACGAGTGTAGTATTGAATGATAAAATGGTAGAGACGGTAGGGGAAGGGGGGAAATACATACCCGAGCCTGCAAATATTCCCAATAATTTTATCCTTTCACGAGAGAAGGGGGAAGACAGTCAAAAAGGAGATATGGGAAATAGAATTGATAGTTTAATTTCTGAGAAAGATTTGTCCCCTCCTCAGTCTTTGGGAAAATAATAGTAAAATATAATTTGTAGTTTTTTGACCGATAATAAGGAGTAAAGTTGAATGGAAGACTGTGGCCTACCCTTAGTGCTTGCATCTGCTTCTCCGAGACGCAGGGCTCTGCTTGCTTCTTTAGGGGTAGAGTTCGAGGTTTTTCAAAGTGGGGTTAAGGAGATAGATGAAGGTGATTCCCCATCTGCGATTGTAGAAAGGAACGCTCTGCTTAAGTGTGAGGATGTAGCAAAAAAGGTTAACTATCCTGCGGTAATAATTTCAGCAGATACCTTAGTTTTTCTTGAGGGTGAAGTGCTGAGTAAGCCGAGAGATTTAGATGATGCTAAGAGAATATTGAATTTGCTTTCTGGGAATACTCATCAAGTAGTTACGGGAATTGCTGTGATAAATACTGCTGACTCCAAAAGGGTGCTCGGGAGCGAAATCACGGATGTTACTTTTAGACCGCTTAGTAACGAGGAGGTAGAGATATTTGTTAATGTTGTGTGTCCCCTTGATAGGGCGGGTGCGTATACTGTTGATGGTCCTGGTAGTTTACTCGTTTCTCGATACGATGGATGTTTCTATAATGTATTAGGATTGCCTTTGGTAAAGTTAGATAAGCTTCTTCGTAAAGTCGGTGTAAATCTTTTCTCCAGGATTAGAAAAGAGCATGCCTCGTTTTTGTAATGGGATTCTTACTAATCTTGTGAAGTATCAATGTAAGAAGTTGGAAGAAATGACATATAATCTGATAAGCTCCCACCATCCATTACACATTCGATGATAGTTTTACCTAACGGATGTAGTTCTGGAGTAAGATACTTCTTTAGTTCAGACTTGAAAAAGTCTACTAGTATTTCAGATCCATAATCATAGGCTTCCTCTCCCACTTCTGGCTGGAGGTAGGTCTGGAATAGAAATTGGGGCAAAATCTCACCTTCTACTCTTACCTTTTTTATCGTGTGTCCAAGTAGTGGACACCTTGAGGGATCTAATTGACTTAGTTTGAATTTTGCAATACCTCTTCTTGCGAGATATTCTCGAGCAATCCATTGTGGCATGAAACCTACTCTCCAACTCCCCACATGTTGATTTGGACATAATATGTGATAAACTTTTGGCGTAGTTAGGATCTGTTCTAATAGTAGGTTTGCATATTGAACATATTTACAAGGGGCAAAGGGCCAGAAAGAACCTACACCTTCTGATTGAAGTCCCTCAGTTTTTATAATGGAGGGGTTATCATGTCCTCTTGGTGCTACCAATCTCCATAGCCATCCCAAGGCTGAGGGTAAGAGGTGGAACATACCAATGATACCGTAGGATGGGTTATCCCTTGTGCATGGAGGAGTTCTTACTCCAAAACTGCGTATATCAACTGAAACGGGTTTGGTGACCACATTCGGGACAATGTGTCTTGGGAGTATAACCCTTGGATTGGGACACGGAACCCCTGGTTCATCTTCCGTATGCTCCCATATCATAGCTCGGGAGTTAGGCACTGCGTGTATGTTGAGAAATAGTAGGGGAACAGGGGGTTGCGCAGTTAGTCCTTCAAGTGTAATATCGGTTCCATATTTTTTTATGTGATTAACTCTGACAAACCAACCCTTTTCTGCATCTGCTAAAATAAGTCTTCCATCACCTCGCTGTATTGAGGGGTGACACAGTGCCATGTCATCAGTGACAGGTCTGAGCACGCAACCTCGGGGTAATTCGAGATATATTTGGTCTTTCGTAACTAAATTTGTCCCGAGTAAAATTCTACCATCGGGTTCTCTGTGTATATTTTCAAGCATTTCACTCTTACCACCGCCACTAGCACCTTCATGCATAATAGTGACTACATTATCATAAGGTGTGACTACTTGAACGGTGGAGCTATGGGCAGTGATCCATCCTTCCTTTACACCCAAATAGAGTAAATATCCATAAACTCCTTTTTTTGCACTCGGTCCTGGATAAAGGTTGTATGAAAAGATTTCATAGAGGTCCACCCCTCGCCTGTGAACTACTACCTGTTTCCCATTAAAGTGAGTATGGCGAAATACAGGAGCCACATATAAGACCAAATTTGGATTAAATTTGGTAGTCAACTCTTCCCATGAGAGTATTCCCTGAAGAAGAGCAAGCCCAAGAGCAAAAAAGCCAGTATTCGCGGGTGCAATAGCGATAGCGTGTTTTCCTAAGTAATCACCGCCTGCTTTGAACCCAAACATTATTAATTCTTGTTTCTTTAACCACTCATAGGTTTCGTTAGCAAGATTCTCGAATGGGTAACCAAATACTGCATTAAAGTGAGGTTTATCAGTAGGTTCATCATCCCCTATAAATGTACAATTAGGATCCCTTCTTCTCATATAGGGCTCTGTATAATTTGCACATACGCCGTTCCTTACCCTATTTACAATAGCTTCACGATAAATCCCCTTGCCTGGAACATCATACTCAACAAAGAACTGGGCATCGGGAGCCGATGAACCGCATGCAATCTCAACAAGTTCATTTATCTCCGTAGCAATAGATACTTTTGGGGCTTTGCTTAATATAGAAACTATTCTCTCGGGCAGTGTTAACCTTTTCCAACTTCTCTCAACTTTTCGCATAGCCAAACTTTCTATTTCATAGATACATCTTTAATGTTTAGAACCTTCAAAATTGTGAAATTTTACCACTTTCTGCTTGTGAACTTCAAAAACACTCTATTTATGTGAACAGGTTTTGCTTATCTTTCATTATCAGGGAAAGTAATCTCTATTTTTGTGGGCACACTTTCGAAGAGGCTTTTGAAGGATAGTATTTCTCCAGAAATCTCAAATAAAGTCTCAACTGTTTTCCCATTTACGATTATCTTTTCTGGTTTATAGTAATGAGTGGTAAAGAACAGCTCTTCCTGCAAATTTAGTGGACCATCAAGTTCAACAGTTAAGGTCTTGGTATTTTCATTCCATTTCTCTGAAATCCTTTTTCCTCCCCACACATGAAGAGGTTTATTTTTAGTGATACCCCTTAAGTAAAGTATCTTTAGTTCATTCGGCTCTACTGGCAGTTCTCTTAAAACATCTCTCATCTCTGAGTTTGAAATTAACATCGGTTTATGTTCCAGTAAACTATGTACAAAGTAGTACTCCGAGTTTAGGTTTATTGTGTTTTCTAATGGTTCTAACCCTGCACTCTGTCTTGAAAAACTTCTATTATTCACAACTATTAGGTAATCATCCCAAGTTTTGTTGTGATACAAGACCGAGTATATATTCGGGACGACTGTTTTCAGTGGCAGGTAAGTTCCCGCTTCATACATTCCGAAATAGTATTGAGCTAAATTGATTTTTCTTATGATAGAGCCTTCTAAAGGATTTACACCTTTTGCATAGGGGAATTTCTCATACCAAATTCGCCAGTCAATAGAGCAATATTTACCACCCCCGGTTAGGAGATCAAGGGCATAAGCAGACTCTATGGGACATCTCTCATCTTCATCGTCACCCGCATATAGGCAACCCTGAGCGTACATATTCGAAAACGAGCCAAATGTAGCCCTGAACTCCTCCACCGAAGGGAGGTTATATCCTTCACCGTATAGATGAACATCAAAGGGAGTAATTACGGGTAATACAAATGCCTTACTGCAGTGGTCTATTAGTACGAGATGAGGTATCCTTTCTTTTAGTGTTTCTCTTCTGCGCCAGTTCACTTCGTGGAGTTCTATCAGGCAATCATAGACTTCCTGAGGATGGTTATGCTCCTTCCAGTGCTTACAGTTAGCGTAAGCGAGGTTATCATCAATATACATACCATCTACAGGATACCTATCAAGCATTCTTTTTATAGAATCGATACGGTAGTCTGCTAAACTGTTGGGTGAAGCGAGGCAAGTAGCCACAAGATCACAGAAAGAGTCCATAGGTGCTTTGTATCTGCCGTTATAATTAAATCCTTCCCATTCAATCCATTTGTCCTCTTTCATTTTTCTCACTACTTCTGGGTCATGGGCGTATAGCAGATCTGCGTTTTCTGTCCAGATAAATAACATGCCATTGTTGTGAACAGTCTTTATTACCCTATCTAACTCCCCCACCGGTTCGCGAGGAAGCCCAGGAGGACCTAACCTGTGCATCTGAAAAAGGGTGTAGCCCATTTGTGCCACAGCCCCAATTTCGTCATCGGTTGGATATGGGTGTTTTTCATCTCCCACCCAAATAAACATTCGTAAATCGTGCCTTCGTGGATGGGGAAGCCTATTAGGTGCTACAGCAATTCCTGTTCTGAATGAAAAGGTCTCTCCTTTGGGCAGAAGATACCTTTTCCCGGTTTCACCTATGTGGATGATATGTTGGTGCAGGTATATTTCACTGTTTTCATCCTCGGCTTGGGATTTAACTGCAATAGAAGCGGAGTCCAATTCTGAAGGAGAGCGATAATAGTCCCCCTTGTCTGTGAACAAGGCGAAAGCACATTTATCACTGTAAACCTCGAGACATGATGTTGGAGTATATAATCGGCTACTCTTGCCTACATCTGGTATGCGTCCTTGGTAGCAGTCAAATCCGTGTGTGTCTCGTCGCTTATGTAAATAATGGGTAAATTTTCCTCCAACAGTTATATCTTGTCTAATTCCCTCGGATAAAATCACATCATATTCTGGCGTTAGATGGTATTGAAAGACTACCACGCCATCATTGTAAAAGGTAGTCTTTATTTTACATGAAGTTCCCGATTTCCATTTTCCTTCAGTAGTTATTATTATCTGGTTGGAAGTTGAAGTTTCTATACAAGTCTTACCAACCATATCAACACTTTGTCTCTCTTTATCGATTACTATTTCGAGTGGAGATATCTGATGTATGACTATATTACCTTCACGGATAACCTCAATTTTACTCACTGCACCAGATTTTTTATCCACAGTATATTTGAATGTGGGAGCACAAAGATGTATGTAACTATCTGTTTCAGAGTATGATAGTTCTTCTGGAGGCAATGGTTCTCTAATGATTTCTCTGATAGTTTTACTCTTAGGTTCCCCCTGGCATATAAGGTGTATTAGAAGAATCAAAGAGATGTTTATAATTAATCCGGGTTTGGTCATTCTCAGCATTATTTCCTTTCTTATGTTGCATGGAATATTATAGTTTTTTTAGTAGAGCTGGTAAAATAACTTTTTCTATGTGGATAAATAGTGGATATATATGTAATTGTAAACTGATATTTTTATACTCTCGTTTTTCTAAATGATTTTTGTTTTGGATTAGGATTATAGAGCCGTCGGAGTGAATTTCCTTAATATTAATATGATAATTGGTTGCCGAATTGAGAGAAGTGATTACGATATGATATCTTTCATCATCAAATGCTTAAGAGTGCTAACAATAAAGGGGATTAGTTCTTCTTTTAGTTTTAACATAAGATAATTTTTTATACTGCCATGTTAACATAAATTTATTTAGTGTAGGAGTTTCGCTTTATGATTAAAGTCACAGAACTTACTATGCATTATGGGCCTGTGGTTGCACTTGATAGGGTTTCGTTTGAAGTGCAGAAAGGAGAAGTAGTCGGGCTTTTAGGTCCCAACGGAGCTGGTAAGTCTACCACGATGAAGATTCTTACTACTTACCTTTATCCTACTTCAGGGAAAGCAGTTGTAGCAGGGTATGATGTTCTTCAAGAACCACTTAAGGTTAGAAAGGTTACGGGTTATCTTCCGGAAGTTCTTCCATTGTACATGGATATGGAAGTCAAATCGTACCTTGAGTTTGTGGCTCAGGCGAGAGGGCTTAGTGGTGCACGGCTTAAACACAGAATGGAATTAGTAGTGGATGTATGTGGACTTCGACCAGTTTTTAGGAAGATCATTCGAGAGCTCTCCAAAGGTTACCGCCAAAGGACAGCATTAGCTCAAGCCCTTATACATGACCCAGAAGTGGTAATACTTGACGAACCTACTTCTGGTTTAGACCCACATCAGATTTTAGAAATAAGACATCTCATCCGAGAGCTCGCTAAAGATAAGACGGTGATACTATCTACTCACATTTTGCAAGAGGTAGAAGCTACAGCAGACCGTATAGTAATCATAAATAGGGGAAGAATAGTTGGAGACGGGACCATAGAACAACTTAGAGAGCGAGCAAAAGATTCCGAAAGATATTTGTTCACTGTGTCGGGCAGGCAGGACGAGGTTCAAAGACTTGTTTCTTCGATCAGTGGTGTTAAGAAGGTGCAGTATATTGGGTTTGAGAATGGTTTTTCATCTTTCCTCGTTGTGAGTAGGTTGGGAACTCCTGTGTGGAAAGAACTGAGTGAATTAGCAAAGGCTCAAGATTGGGCATTGAAAGAGCTTACTGAGAAACCTTTGACTCTTGAAGAAACTTTCCTAACCCTAACCGAGAAAGAAAGACCAGAACTTGAAATAGCAGGAAGGAGGTTTGCCCATGCGTAATATATGGTGTATTTTCAAAAGAGATTTTGTGGCTTATTTCACCTCACCTATAGGCTATATCTATATCATTGTTTTCGTAACTATCAGCGTGGGACTTTACATTACTACTTTTTTTGGCTTTCCTGTGGCAGATATGCGTCCTTACTTTGAGAATTTACCTTTAATCCTATGTGTTTTTATCCCAGCCATAACTATGAGGTTATGGGCGGAGGAAAGAAAAGAGAATACTTGGGAGATGTTACTAACATTTCCAATGAAAGCGAGTGAATTGGTGTTAGGGAAGTTTTTTGCAGCACTTGCTGTGTATGCCCTTTCTCTTGCCGCAACCTTTACTATACCTTTGATGCTTTTTAATCTTGGTAATCCTGATCCTGGAGCGATAATAAGCGGTTATTTTGGCACTTTGCTTTTAGGTGCATGTTTTCTTGCTCTTGGTATATTCTTTTCAGGTTTTTGTAAGGATCAGATAGTAGCTTTTGTTGTGACACTCTTGACTTGTTTGCTCTTGTTCTTATTAGGGACTTCTTTTATTGCGTCGTATATAGATGATAAACTTCCTGGAATAGGCTCCTTGCTTTCTAACTTATTGGGGGTGTTTAAGCACTTTGGCTCATTCACGAAGGGGGTGATTGACCTTGCAGATGTTATATTTTTCCTTGTATGGACTGTGCTATTTCTCGTGCTTAATGTAATGTATGTAGACCAGAGAAGTAGGCCGGGAGCCAAGACTATTTTTACTTCAGCGGTGGCAGTGTGTGTGGCGATAGGGCTAATGTTCA
>JAOAHN010000015.1 GCA_026415215.1 Candidatus Hydrogenedentota bacterium | reverse complement strand
ATGGGCTTGGACAACGAATTCTCTCTCACAATTGTTGTCTACATAGTGAAAATACACTCCACATTTACCTAAGTTCTTTACAATTAAGTTTAACAAATTTTCTATTGTTTCTACTGGAGTGGTAGAGTCTATTTTTATATGAAGTGCTTTCGAAAATTTGATTAGTTGATTAGGGTTTATTATCTCTTTTGCAATTAGACTCCGCTGATTATTTCTTGTGGAGGCTCTGGTAATGAGAAACAGAACATTTCCCACATATATTAAATTTTTGTTTTTTTCATAGGTATCTGTGAAAAATGTAACTTCGTATGCATCTTTCAGAGATTCGAACTTGACAAAAGCCATTTTACCTCTCTCTGTGGTGTGTTCTTTAATCGCTGATACTACCCCTCCAATGATTAATTCTTCTCCTTCTCTACACTTTTCAATGATATGTTTAGGCGCTGTCCATATATCAATTAGTTGTTTGTATGGTTCTAATGGATGCCCAGAAATGTATAACCCAAGCACCTCTTTTTCCTTTGATAGTTTATCGAGTAGAGGGAACTCGTCGTTAGGATTCTCTACTGTGAACCTCGTAGACATGTACGATATCTCTTCTTTTTCTGAGAATAAACTTATTTGGTTTGAGAGCTTCTCTTTATATATTAGTTGGGCCTCTGAAAGTGCTTTTTCCAATAAGTCCAAAGCCTGTTTTCTTGAAATCCCCAATAAATCAAATACCCCTGCTTTGATCAAGCTTTCAAGAACACGCCTATTGAGATATTTAGGCCCCACTCTTGTGCAGAACTCAAAGAAATTCTTAAAAGGACCATTATTTTTTCGTTCGTTCACAATCGCTTCACAAATTCCTACTCCTACATTCTTAATCGGAGCCAGAGCAAACCTTATCGCACCTTTTTCCAATGTATACCCAACGCCACTCTTGTTTATGTCTGGTGGTAGTATTTTTATTCCCATCCGCTTAGTCTCTTGGATATACTCCGCTGTTTTATCTGTATTTCCAATTTCACTTGTTAAAAGTGCACACATGAATTCTTCCGGATAATTTGCTTTAAGGTAGGCTGTTTTATATGAGAGCATTGCGTAGGCAACACTGTGTGACTTATTAAAGCCATAGTTTCCAAATTCTTGAATGTTCTCATATATTTGCAGAGCTAGATTTTGGTCTATTCCTTGCTTTTTACATCCTTCTACAAATAAGATTTTCATTTCTTCTATCACTTTCCATTTTTTCTTGGATATCCCTGCTCTCAAAATATCTGCCTGAGGTAAAGTAAATCCTGCGCACTTTTGAGCTATTTGCATTACTTGCTCCTGGTATATAGGAATACCATAAGTTTCTTTTACAATAGGTTCAAGTATCGGATGCCAGTAAGTTATTCTTTCAGGATGAAACTTGTTCTCTATAAAGGTGTCGATAAATTTCATCGGACCTGGTCTGTATAGAGCTATTAACGCTGAAAGTTCTTCAAAAGATTGAACTTTCATCCTTACTGCAGTATTTCGCATTCCTGCACTTTCTAATTGAAAGACTCCTAAGGTATTTCCACTTTGAATTAGTTCAAAAGTCTTTTTGTCGTCTAAGGGTATGTTCTCTATGTCTAAATCTACTCTCTTATGTTTTTTTATCAAAGAAAGTGCCTCTTTGATTACAGTTAGCGTTTTTAACCCCAAAATATCCATTTTTAGCAAGCCAAGGTATTCCACGCAGTCTTTCTCCGCTTGGGTAGAGGGAAACTCAGAATTTTTTTCTTTATATAGTGCTACTACTTCTACGATTGGCTTATCAGAGATTACTATACCAGCAGCATGAGTTCCGCTTGTTTTTATAGTTCCCTCTAACTTACAAGCAAAATTCCACACTCTTTGAAGTGTTGAATCCTGTTGAATAGCTTTTCTAAGTTCCGGCACCATCTCAATTGCTTGGTTTAGAGTTACTTTACCCTTCGGTATCATCTTTGCTATAGGGTCTATACTTTGGTGGCTAACTCCAAGCACTCTTGCAACATCTCTTATTACATTCCTTGCTTGTAATCTGTTATATGTGGCTATCTGAGATACATTACCTTCGCCATATTTAGATATCGCATATTTTATAATTTCGCTCCTTCTCACATCTTCAAAGTCACTGTCTATGTCTGGCATACTCTTTCTGTCAGGGTTGAGAAATCTTTCGAAAAGTAGATTATATTTTATAGGGTCTATATTGGTGATACCGAGGAGGTAGGCTACCAAACTACCTGCCGCGGAGCCCCTTCCAGGACCTACTATTATCCCATTTACTTTTGCAAAATTGATTAGATCCCACACCACTAAGAAATAGTCGACGAATTCCAAGTCCTCTATGACCTTTAGCTCATATTCTACCTGTTGTTTGTATCTTTCAGGAGGCTTTTTACCAAACTTCTTTTCTAATACATCATATACAAGTTTTCTTAGAAAGGTCTTAGAATCAGAACCATCCTCAGGCTTAAACTTGGGAATTAGTTTTTGAGGTTTTATTACACTAAACTCGCATCGTTCAGCTATTTTTAGACTATTCCTGCAAAACTCGGGATAATCCTTGAAAGTTTCATACATTTCCTCTGGGGTTCTAAAGTAGAATAGTGAACTTCCAAATTTCATCCTATTTTTGTTACTCAAAGTATTCAGAGTTTGAATGCATAGGAGAACCTCATGTGCATCGAAATCATCGGGAAAAGTATAGTGTGAATCCTGAGTTGCGACTGTAAGTAGCCCGTACTTTTTTGAGAGCTCAATTATTTTGGGATTGATTTTGTCCTCATCAGAAAGCCCGTGATACATCACCTCTACGAAGATTCTGTCTCTTCCAAATATATCTATGAAATCATTTAGCGTTTCTTTTGCTACTTCCTCATTGTCGTTAAGTAGTGCTCGAGAAAGTCTACTGCTCAAGCATGCCGTTCCTAATATTAATCCTTCGTTATATTTAGCGAGGACTTCCATATCAATCCTTGGCTTTTTATGGTAGCCCTCTAAGTACGAAATCGTTGCCAATTGGCAGATGTTCTTATAGCCTATCTCATTTTCACAAATAAGCAATATATGGTGATATTCTCTCTGAAACTCTTGAGAGTCCTTATCATGAAGACTCCCAGGTGCAATATAAAATTCACATCCTATTATGGGCTTTATTTTGTGCTCACTTGTCTTATTGTGCTCTTCTACAGCTTTGTAAAAGGGAACTGCACTAAACATATTCCCATGTTCGGTGAGTGCTAATGCGGGCATTTTGTATTTGTCGCATAATCTGATAAGATCTTCAATCTTTGACATCCCGTCCAACATACTGTATTCTGAGTGCGTATGTAGGTGTACAAACTCTGCGTTCATTTTACATAGCCCTTTATATTTCAAAGGTCAGCATATTTATTTAGATGTACCAGAATTAGTCTTAGTGCAGTTTCTGTGCTTTGTAATTTTATTTCTTCTCTCGTCCCATTAAAGTTATTTTTATGAACCTCGGTAATGTTAATCGTAGCATTTGATAGTCCGATATAGACTAATCCTACAGGTTTATGAATACTGCCTCCAGTAGGACCTGCTATCCCTGTTATTCCAATACCCAAATCCGAACCAGTTACTTCACATATTCCCTTTGCCATTGCTCTTGCTACTTCTTCACTAACCGCTCCCCATTTAGAGATAAGGGTATTTGGGACTCCCAGTAGCTTTACTTTTAGATCGTTACTATACGCTATAACTCCTCCTATAAACACCTCTGAGGAACCTGGCACATTAGTGATTCTGTGGGAGAGCATTCCTCCTGTGCAAGATTCGGCTGTAGCAATAGTGAGTTTTCTTCGCTTTAATGTTTCAACCACTTCCCACTCCAGATTCATTTCTTATCCCAATCGATGCAAGTGTAGTTTTTGCTCTCGAATTCAATTATTACATTCTGCCAAGATAGAATATATAAGTTTTGAGTTGATATATTATACGATAAAAAATACCTT
Source organism: Candidatus Hydrogenedentota bacterium (assembly GCA_026415215.1). Taxonomy (GTDB): domain Bacteria; phylum Hydrogenedentota; class Hydrogenedentia; order Hydrogenedentales; family Hydrogenedentaceae; genus Hydrogenedens. The sequence goes on along the minus strand of JAOAHN010000015.1, from coordinate 17,213 downwards.
GGGATTGATTTATGGATATCCTGAAGGAAATGCTAAGTTTTGTAGAAGAATTGAACTCTTTTTTAGCTGAAAAAAAAGGTAGTAAAGCTACTGTATCGCAAGAATTTGTAGATAAATGGGAACAATTTAAGCCTTTGAAGTATGTCAAGTTATTGGAGAATTCTCAAAAGATAGATGTCCAGAAAGCTCTTGACTTAATAAATGAAGAGGTCAAGGTATGCACTAAGTGTGGACTTCATAAAACTCGAACTCAAACAGTGTTTGGAAGTGGTAACCCTAAAGCTCAACTTGTATTCGTAGGGGAGGCTCCAGGTGCGGAAGAAGATAAACAGGGTTTGCCTTTTGTGGGTAGAGCTGGCCAGCTTCTTACAGATATCATTGTAAAGGGGATGAAGATGAGGAGAGAAGATGTATATATTTGTAATGTATTGAAATGCAGACCCCCAAATAATAGAGAGCCGAACCCAATGGAAGTATATTATTGTGAGCCTTATTTACTTCGACAGCTGGAAATTATAAAGCCTAAAGTTATATGTGCCTTAGGGAGAGTTGCTGCGCAAACCCTTCTAAAAACTACCGAATCTATTGAAAAACTAAGAGGTAAATGGCATAATTACCATGGTATTCCTCTCCGAGTTACTTATCATCCTGCTTATTTACTGAGAAATCCTGCGGATAAGAAAAAAGCATGGATTGATATTCAGGAAGTAATGAAGTTGTTAAAAGGAGAAATTGAAGTAAAATTTGAGAGTTCAAATGGTCAATCACAACTCTTTAGCTAAAAAGAAGGGACTTAGATATGGTAAAGATTAGAAGGGCTATTATTAGCTGTCACGATAAGACAAATTTAGTAGAATTCGCTAAATTTTTGTATGAGAATGGGGTGGAGATAATAGCTACAATAGGTACGAATGAATTGCTACGAGCAAATGGAATACCCTCACTTTACATAGGGGATTATACAGGTATTCCAGAGATTTTAGGGGGAAGGTTGAAAACTTTACATCCTAAGATTCACGCGGGAATATTAGCAATTCGAGATGATAAGCTCCATTGTGAACAAATGGAACTGTATAGTTTTCCTTGGATTGACTTAGTAGTTGTAAATCCTAAACCTGTGGCTAAGGTAATAGAACTCTCTGGAGGCGTTATAGATGAGGTGTTCGAGCAAATAGATATAGGCGGGATCACACTTATTAGAGCAGCTGCGAAAAACTTTAGGTATGTAACTGTAGTAGTGGATAGTTTATACTACCCACTTGTTATGCACGAAATGCGTGCTCACGAAGGCGCTGTTTCCTTTCCTACGAGATTTCGACTCGCAAAAGAGGCATTTCTATGTGCATCTAAATATGATAAGGCTATTGCAGAGTTTTTAGATAAAAGTTATATACACACTCGCGAAGAAGTACCTATTTTCTTTAAAGATAAACCATAGTGGTATGGAGAGAAGATATATGAAAGTCTTGGTAATTGGGAGTGGAGGTAGAGAGCATGCTCTATGTTGGAAAATTGCTCAGAGTAGAGAGGTTGACTGTGTATATGCAGTGCCTGGAAATCCTGGTATAAATCGGTTAGAAAAAGGAAAGTGTTTGCCAGGTGGAGTTAAAGATTTTACCCTTATAATAGAACATATTAAGAGGGAGAAGATAGATTTAGTAGTTGTGGGACCGGAAGATCCACTTGCCGCGGGGATTGTTGATGAGTTGAATAAATATGGTGTCCCTACTTTTGGGCCATCTGCGGAAGCATCCAAGTTAGAAGCAAGTAAGTCTTTTGCTAAGGAATTAATGAGAAAACATGATATCCCTACCGCTAAGTACGCTGTTTTTGATGATATTGAGTCCGCTAAGAGTTATGTTAAAATTCACGGTGTTCCTATAGTTATAAAGGCTGATGGGTTGGCAGGAGGGAAAGGTGTAACAGTGGCTCGAGATGAAAACTCTGCTATTTCTGCTTTGGAAGCAGTGATGACCAGAAAAGTCTTTGGAGACTCAGGCAGTAAGGTGGTTATAGAAGAGTTTCTAAACGGAGAAGAAGCAAGTATCCTTGCTTTTTCAGACGGCAGAAATGTTTTACCTCTTGCAAGTAGTCAAGACCACAAACCAGTTTTCGACGAGGATAAAGGACCAAATACTGGTGGGATGGGAGCATATTCTCCTGCGCCGGTGGTAACTCCAGAAACAGAAGAAGAAATTAGTAATAAAATATTGACTCCGACTATAACAGCCATGGCAGAAAGGGGAATACTTTTTAGGGGCATATTGTATGCGGGTTTAATGATAGTGGATTCTAAGCCTTATGTAATAGAGTTTAATGTTAGATTTGGAGATCCGGAAACCCAGGCGATTCTTCCTCGAATGAAGTCGGACATAGTACCATTATTTTGGGCATGTATAGATGGGACACTCGACAAGTTTACTCTGGAATATTATGACATTGCTTGCGTAACTATAGTCCTTGCAAGTAGAGGGTATCCAGGCAGTTATGAAAAAGGTATGTTAATCACAGGTATTGAGGAAGCTGAAAGGGATCCCAATGTTGTTGTATTTCACGCGGGAACCTCAGAAAAAGATGGTAAACTATATACTAATGGGGGAAGAGTGTTGAATGTAACTTCTTGGGATACGAATTTAAAGAGAGCAACTGAGAGAGCCTATTCCGCAGTAGAAAAAATACATTTTGACGGTATGCATTATAGAAAAGATATAGCTCGGAAAGGCTTGGCAAAATTAGGGCTATTGTAAGAAATCGGTAATATTTTTAAGAAGGTTCTATTAGTATAGAGAAGAGAATATTTTAAATATTAAAAACAAGTTAATTTTTCTGAATTATTCTATCTTTAGCTTTTTTATTTTGTACTGGAGAGTAGTTCTTTTTAACCCAAGGTGCTCCGCAGTCTTAGTCTTGTTCCAGTGGAATTTTTCTAAAGTTTTAAGAATTAATTCCCTTTCCATTTCTTCCGTGTGCTTTTCGAGTGAAAAAGTTTTTTCCTCTTCAATATCTTTTCCTTTAAATTTTTTTATTTCTTTTTCCTTGCATTCTTCTACATAAGAAATAAGCTCATAAGGTAATTCTCTGGTAGTGATTTGTGGGCCTAATGCCAACACTACTGCCCTTTCTATAATATTCTCTAACTCTCTAACATTTCCAGGCCAGGGGTACTTCATAAATATGTTCATCACTTCGTCATCTATTTCGTACACTTCCTTTCCAAGTTCTATGCTGAATTTGTGTAAGAAATGGTCTACAAGGGTAGGAATGTCATCGGGCCTATCTTTCAATGGTGGAACATAGATAGAGAACACATTAAGTCTGTAATAAAAGTCCTCCCTAAAGGTACCTTTGGAAATTGCCTGTCTTAAGTCTTTGTTAGTAGCAGCGACTATTCGAACATCAACCTTGATAGTTTCAGTTCCTCCTACTCTTTCAAACTCTCCGGTTTCTAATACTCTTAATAGCTTCACTTGGACTGAAGGATCTATCTCACCAACCTCATCCAAAAACAAAGTTCCTTTATGTGCCTTTTCAAATCGACCTATTCTCCTCGAAGTAGCTCCAGTAAAAGCGCCTTTCTCATGACCAAATAATTCACTTTCCAACAGAGTTGGAGCAAGAGCTGCACAATTTAGTGCTACAAATGGTTGATCTCTTCTTGGGCTTGCATCGTGTAATGCACGCGCCACTAATTCTTTACCCACTCCACTCGGTCCTGTGATTAAAACAGAGCTTTTGGTGGGTGCTATTCTTATTATCATTTCCCTCAGATGTCGAGTGGCGGAACTTTCTCCAACTAAGTGTTGAACAGATGGATGGATCCAGGTCTGAAAAGAGATAGAATCACTTTTGCTTTGTTTTAATTTCGCAAGTTTTTGAACCTTGTTCTTTAGCACGGCTAATTGGAAAGGTTTTGTTATAAAATCATGAGCACCCAATCTCATTGCTTCCACTGCTTTTTCTATCGTTCCGTAGGCGGTTATTATTATTACTTCAGTCTCAGGGGATGTGCTCTTAGCAAATTTGAGGACATCCATGCCAGTTTTTCCAGGCATATTCAAGTCTGTCAGTATGATGTCGAAGTAATCTTTGGAAATAAGCTCGATGGCCTCTTCTCCATAAGATGCAGTCTTAACTTGATATCCTATCTCTTCAAAAGCCTCTGATAGCAAAGTCCGCATGTTTTCTTTGTCATCTACTACTAAAATCTTCACTGTCTTGGTATTATTTCTTTCCCCGTTCATATTAAACCACTTTTCTTAATTATAAATTTTTGAATAGATTGTCAAAATTTTTTTTGGCTTCCTCCTTTTTAGCATCCCAATCAGCATTTTTACTTCCTTCTTTAAAGTCGAAGAAGTCACAAAAATTTGCACCTTCTTTGTTTACGATTTTGTCCGTATTGGGTATGTAACAATCGTTAGGTTTCCCAGGCATATACCATTTGCAGTTTCTACAACAGTGTAGATAAGCATTACATTGAGAGCAAGTTTCTTTTACCCCTGGTTGGCTTTTTGTAAGGCTTGTCCATTCTTTACCGCATCTATAGCAATATTTCATAATCTTTTTATCTTTATGTTTTCCCTAATTAAAAAATAAAGAGTTTAGTGAATATTTTTCAACTTACTCTGAAGTAAGTGCTTATTGTGCTGTTTTTCGTATAATATTATATATGAAAATACTATGAGGGAAGTTACCTATGGGCGGGTTAAAAGAAGATATTAATATAAGAATAGAAGAGAATATAAAAACAGATTTACCAAAGCTTTACAAAGTATTACTACACAATGACCACTACACAACTATGGATTTTGTGGTATATATATTGCAGAGTGTTTTCAACAAATCTCATGATGAGGCAGTAAGAATAATGTTGAAGGTCCATCACGAAGGAATAGGTGTTGCAGGATTATATATAAGATCTATTGCAGAAACAAAAGTTGCTACTGTGCACAAGTTAGCAAAAGATAATGGATTTCCATTAAGATGTTCTATCTCTCCAGAATAAAACTAAAGTAAGTTTTGTTATAGAATGTAAAAAATGAGGTTTTGTAAATGTTGAGCAGGCAGATTCAAAGAGCAATAGCAAGAGCGTTAAGTGAAGCTACAAAAAGGAGACATAGTTATTTATGTCCTGAGCATTTGCTATACGCTCTTCTGGACGATTCTTTTGGAAGAGAGATACTCGAAAATTGTGGTGGTAACATAGAAAGACTTAGAAAGAAACTTAATTGGTTTTTTGAGGAACTTGTTGAGAAAGTTCCGCGTGGCTCAGATGTCAAACCCTTGCAAACCCCCGCTTTTGATAGAGTCATTCAACGGGCTGTTTTACATGTCCAGCATTCAGGCAAGGAGGAGGTAGACTCGGGAGATATTCTTGCTTCATTCTTTGAAGAGGAAGATTGTCACGCAGCGGTTTTCTTATATCAAGAAGGAATTACGAGGCTTGATATTCTTGAATACATATCTCATGGCGTAGCATCTCGTTTTGAGAGAGATTCTTTTGAGTTGGAAGAAGAAAAAACTTCCAAAGAGAAGAAAAGTACTTCCTCTTTTCTTGAGACCTTTACTGTTAATCTCGTTGCTAAAGCTAAAAAAGGAAAACTTGACCCTATAATTGGCAGAGAAAAAGAGATTCAAAGAGCAATAAGAGTCCTATGCAGAAGGCGAAAGAACAATCCTATATTCGTTGGGGAACCGGGAGTAGGTAAGACAGCAATTGTTGAAGGACTTGCACAGAAAATTGCAGAAGGAAATGTGCCTGAGGTTTTGAAAAATGTTGAGATTCTGATGGTAGACCTTGCCGGCATGCTTGCAGGGACTAAATACAGAGGTGATTTCGAACAAAGAATTAAATCTCTTATAAGTGAGGTCCTGAAGAAAAAAAATTATATTTTGTTTTTTGATGAGATTCATACACTGGTTGGAGCAGGAAGCACTACAGAATCTACAATAGACGCAGCGTCTATTCTTAAGCCCTTTCTTGCGAGTGGAGAAATACATTGTATAGGCTCTACCACATATGAGGAATATAAAAATCATTTCGAAAAAGACAGAGCACTATCTCGAAGATTCCAAAAAATTGATGTCAGCGAACCTTCTATAGAAGAATGTATAGAAATTGTCAAAGGCTTAAGAACTCATTATGAAAAACATCATAATGTAATTTTTACAGAGGATGCTCTTCTATCTGCAGTTGAACTATCTGCTAAATATATTAATGACCGATTTCTCCCGGATAAAGCAATTGATGTTTTAGATGAATCAGCAGCTATGGTTAGACTTGAAAAGAGAAAAGAGCCACTTATCGTTGAGGTTGAAGATATAGAGAGAACGGTAGCTGAAATTGCTCAAATCCCAGTAAGAACTGTGAGCTCTGCAGATAAAGAGAAATTAAAGAATTTGGATAAGGAACTAAGATCAGTTGTCTTTGGCCAAGACGAAGCTATCGAGATACTCGTAAAGGCTATCCGTAGGTCCCGTGCCGGATTAGGAAAGGTAAATAGACCAATTGGAGCTTTCTTATTTACAGGTCCTACGGGAGTGGGTAAGACCGAAGTAGCAAGGCAACTTGCTAATATACTGGGTAACCATTTCGCTCGATATGATATGAGTGAGTATATGGAGAAACATTCTGTCTCCAGATTGATAGGAGCACCTCCTGGGTATGTGGGCTTTGAACAAGGTGGGTTACTCGTGGACGAAATTAGGCGGTATCCTTATACTGTGCTCCTTTTGGATGAGATTGAAAAAGCGCATCCCGATTTATTTAACATTTTACTTCAGGTAATGGATGAAGCAACTTTGACTGATAATATGGGGAGAAAAGCAGATTTTAGGAATGTGATTCTTATAATGACTTCCAATGCGGGAGCAAGAGAATTATATTCTCAATCAATAGGCTTCACTGTGTCTCCGAATGAAGCAGAAAGAAAAAGCATGAAGGCTATCGAGCAAACGATGTCTCCGGAGTTTAGGAATAGGCTGGATGCTGTAGTTCCATTTAAGCAGTTAGACATCGAAGTAGTAAAACTGATTGTTGATAAATTTGTTAACGGTATAAGAAATCAATTGAAAGATAAAAATGTCCATATAGAACTAACTGAAAAAGCAAGAACAATGCTTGCAGAAAAAGGTTTTGACTCGAGATTAGGAGCAAGACCACTCGCGAGAGTTATTCAACAGGAAGTCGAAAATCCAATAGCGGATGAAATTCTATTCGGTAAACTTGAAAATGGCGGGACTGTAGTTGTTGATGTAGATGATAATAGTAACAGATTAACATTGAATTTTAAGGAACCTACAAAAAATACTAAGATTATCTCAAGTAAAAAAGAAACTCTTTCATCATAGTTGGAAGTTCGTATAACATTGTTTTAGGGTTGAGCCTTAAGCTAAATTCAGTGTTTGTAGTGTCCCAGCAGTATTTGTTGCACTGTGCTACCTTTATTCTATATCTATGGAATTCATTTGAATTCCATATTTCTTCTAAAGGCTTGGTTTTCACAGACAAGTTTGACTCTATATCACAGCATGCACCTACCCTCCCGTCGGGGGTAATAATGCAGTCTAAAAATCCCGCATAACATGAAAATTTGTTCACGCCCGCAAAATTCCTTATTACCCCTTTGTAAAAAGTTAGTGAGGTAGTAAGCATTCCCATTTTCTTGCATTCTGTGTAAATCTTTTTTATTTCTTCATCGAGTTCCTTTAAATCGCCCTCTGTAAAGTAAAATTCACACCACTCGCTTTTGTCCTTGAATTTATGAAGTAGGTTGGTATGGATCGGTGCGAATTTTATCTGGACTGCTCCTAATTTTTTTGCGAACTGTACCAATTTGTGAATATCCCTATAATTTTTCCTGCATAGAACTGCATTTATACTAATCCTAATACTTGGTGAATAGGTTCTAACATTTTCTATACCGTCCAAAGTCTTTCTAAACTGTCCTTTACCCCTTATCATATCGTGAATTTCTTCAATATTGCTGTCTAAAGAAAAGGAAATTATCTTTGTCCCAGCTTTTTCCAAATTTTTGGCTCTCTCTTTATCTATCAATGTTCCATTGGTACACAGATGAACAGAAATCTCCCTTTTACTTGCTGATTCTATTATAGTTTCTAAGTCTTTTCTTAATATGGGTTCTCCTCCCGATATAGAGGTTATTAGTGTTCCGAGTCTTTTTGCTGAAATGTAAATATTTTCCCATTCATCTGTGCTCAATTCATTTTTGTCCGTATTTTCCCTTAATTCACACAATCCACAAAAAGAACATTTTAAATTACATCTGTAAGTAACGAAGGCAATTAATATAGGTAGGTACTTAGGAGGTTTTTCTCTTAACCTGCTATAGACAACATTCAAAACCTCGAGAAAAGTTTTAGTTGGAAGTTTCATTTGTGCTGATTGTTTTCTCAGATAATTTTTTGTCGAGGCATTTACATACTACTTCAAACACTTCTTCAACAGTTATATTCTTAATGCAAAGATTGTTTTTACAAAAAGAGAATCTATAATTATAAGGGTTTAGACAAGGACTGCAGGCTAATTCCTTGTATAGCACATGAACTTTTTTACCCAGTGGGGAAAATAATTTAGGGGTTTCTGGTCCGAACATGACTACGATGTCTATATTAGAAGATGTAGATGCAAAATGGGCAGGGCCACTATCGTTGGTAATTAGAATGTCACATATTGAATACAATACTAATAAGTCTTCTAAGGTCGTTTTGCCTCCTAAATTTACTGATTTGTCTCTGCCTAATTCCTCCACCATTGGTTCAATCTTATCTTTTTCATTTTCCATTCCTGTGATAATGAATCTCGCATTAGGATACCTTTCTATAATTTTTTTGCCTAATTCAATATAATGCTCAATCTCCCATTTTCTAACCTTTAGTAAATCATCGGGGTTAGGAGAAAACATTACATATATCGGTTCATTAACTGAAGAAAAACAAGAATCTAAAAATCTTTGCCACTTTTGCAGTTTTTCAGTAGATGGAGAAAATTTGTATAGAGTTAAATCGACCGTGTTTTGAGGTATTTTTAATAGTGGGACATCAGAAGGATTCTCTTTTAGGGACTCTACCATTAAACAATACATATGGGCGGTATGTATGTAAGGATTATAGCTTACTCTGTGAGTCATTAGGTCGCCACGATAAGGAGTATCATTCAAGAAACCATGCATTCCTACTCTCGTTTTAGCTCCACTCAGGTATGCGAGCATTGCTGAGCCTCGGGAAAAAAATTCCAGGTCAATTACTGTATCTATTTTTACCTTTCTACAGATGATACAAAACCTAATAATATCTTTAGTAAGTGTGAATATATTGGTCGTATCGATAGTTATTATATTTTCGAGAGGTATTAACTTTATTAATGGAAGCACTAAATTATTCTTTTTGAATACACCTACATAAACATTTTTCTCTCCTACCATCCTTTTTGCCTGTTCTATGGCAGGAATCGATAAAATCATAGCACCTTGCTCAATAAGTTTAAGAAAAAGTATCTTTTGGGGTTTAGAAATAGTTGATAACTCGTGCCTTTGTCCAAAGATTTCTATAGTTTTTCTCCACACTGTAAGAAGGAAACAGATGACAGAACCACACCACCTATCTAAAAATCTAATTAACTCAGATCTCAAGATTAATTATCCTTCCATAGTTTATGTATTACTTCTGTTGACTTTCCTCCCCCTGAATGTACACTTCACTTATGCCCATTATAGGTTTCAATGTGCCGTCTAAGTTTTTGCTTTGTATAACCTTACCATTTGAGTCATAAGCGGTAATAACCACTACTATTCTACCTTTAACATCTTCCGGTAAAGTTAATATTCCTGACCAGACTCCATCTCCTCCCACCTCATCTCCATTCTCACCATCATCCCGAAGATCCGAGTGTATACCCATACCCATTATGCTGGCAGAAATAGTATCTATTTCTCCTGCTTCATCAAATACTTTTGCTGAGATTTTTACTTTCTCTCCAGGTTTAGGAGCTGTAGGCTCGACTACTATTTGTTGAAATCCAAGAGTTCTTACTACGGTGTTTTCTTCTTCAGTTTTTGTGGTGGAGCTAAAGATGTGAACCTTCAGTGGGTCTTCTATTTGCTCATTTCCCAATGTTCCTGTAACTCCTATTGATTTGAGACATTCCATCACATTTAGAATTTCTTCAAGAGAGCCTTTTATATGAAGGCTTATTTCTAATCCGTTCGCAACCATGTTAATCGTTAACATAATTAGGACTATAATATAGGTCTTTTTCATATAGCTTTCTCCACAATTTTTGAAATTTGGGATTAATCCAAAAAAATTATAAAATATTTTACACAACTTTATTATCATACTAATTGATTTAAGCTTGATTAATCAATAAACTAATCAGGGGAAAGGTAGCTTATGAGTAAGTTTTCTTTAGTGGCAGGAGCACTTATCGTGGGAGTTGTAATTATAGGGTTTTATTCTTGGTACTTTGCACAGCCAAGACTAACTGATGAACATATGGCAAAAGCTCAGGAGGTATTAGAAAAAATTAAACAGATAGAAGAGATTGGTAAAGAGTCATCAAGTTCTGATTCTCAAAACACACCTGAGAATTCTTCTGAAAAAGGCAAAGGAATAAGTGTAGAAACTGCAAAGACTTCTGAGAAGGGACAAAGTAATTCTGATTACCCAGATGATGCAATACCTCCGGATAAAATGCCTTCAACTGTTCCAGATGTTTTCAAAGTGAGATTTGAGTGCTCTCATGGAAACTTTGTAATAGAGTGTCATAAGGACTGGGCACCCATAGGGATAGAGCGTTTTTATGAACTTTTGAAGAATAAGTTTTATGATGATGCAAGATTCTTCAGGGTAGTTCCAGGTTTTGTGGTGCAGTTTGGCATTGCAGGTGAACCTGCTCTAAATGCTAAATATGGAGAAAAAACTATTAAGGATGACCCAGTGAAACAGAGTAACCTTAGAGGAATGGTAACCTATGCCAAAACTCAACTGCCAAATTCCCGTTCTACGCAAATTTTCATCAACCTTGTAGATAATCCTCACCTTGATTCTCTTGGCTTTGCACCCTTTGGCAAGGTCATTGAGGGGATGGAAGTTGTCGAGAGGACTAATCCAAAATATCGTGAGAAACCAGACCAAACAATGATACGACTTCAAGGAAATGAATACTTAAATAGAATGTTTCCCGACCTTGATTATATAAAGAGGGCATATATGATCAAATGAGGGTGATTAAATTTATACTTCTAAATATTATCTTCTTTTGAATAAGGAGGTACAGGTAAAGGTATCTTAGATACAGTTCTCCTTGAGAAAAGACTTAGTAACAGTCTATAAGTTCTTGGAAAATGTCTCCCGAAGAAAACTGAAACCTTAGCATGTTTTGTAATAAGCACTTCTGGTTTTCTTTTGTATATCGCATTTACAATCTGCTTGGCCGCTTTATGGGTCGGCATTACAAGAAATGATGGTATGGGATCGCCTCTAACTATTTCTCCCCGTTGATTTTTCTTTCTAATTTCACTGTCAACAAATCCCGGGTTTATACAGGTCACCGATACGCCAAATGGCTTCAAGTCAAAGTAACTACACTCCGCAAGAGCCGCTACCGCAAATTTGCTTGAACAATAAGGAGCAGACATAGGAGTACATATTTTCCCTGCTACACTACCAACTATACCCAATCTTCCTTTTTCTTTCATTAAGTAGGGTAAAGTAATTTCAATTGTGTTAACAACACCGAAAAAGTTGGTTTCAAACTGTCGCCTAAAGTCCTCTACCTTAAGTTTGGCAATGTGTCCGGGTACCCCTATCCCCGCATTTGCTAATACTACATCTATTTTTCCCCAGAGTGATATTATCTTTTCCACGGCTGATAGCATAGAGTTATAGTCTGTTACATCCGCTATAAAATAATCTGCTTTTCCATCATTTTTTGTAATATTTTCTTTTACTTGTTTGAGTTTCTCCTCTCGTCTTGCGAGTAAAGCTACTATAGCTCCTTCTTTAGCAAATTCGTAAGCAGTGTACTCTCCTATGCCTGAGGAGGCTCCTGTAATAATGACTACACACTCTGAAAATCTTTTTGGTTTCCTTCTCATCATACTCTTTTCTCTAATTTTTGATTATCTCATCTAAGACGCATTATAGGTTTTCCTTGATAACATAGGGTATTACCACAAACATCAGCAGAGATGTTGTAGGTTTGCCCCATAAAGTTTGCAGTTATAAATACCTGATATCCAGATTGACGCCAAGTCCCCATTACAGTTCCCACCATTGGATGGGAGGCTACTGCTTGTCCTCCAGGATTCAATTGTACTTGTACCGCACCATAAGGGGTATTTACTTGCCAAACACTGCCTGTGAAATCAGGAGGTCCTGTAGGAATAGCAGGAATGTTAGGTTGAGGCATAATAGGTGTTTGTGGTATCTCAACTGGTGTCTGAGAAAGAGATGGTGAGTTGTTCTCCACTTTAGGGGGTGTCGATGGTTGTGGGACATTCTCTCCTAACTGATTTTTAATCACTGCTAAAAATGGTACCCCTATTACTCCTCCTACTATCACAAAAAATATTATTATTACTTTACGATTCATTTAGAGAATTTAGAAATCAACTTGCTTTTTGTATTTCTTTATACTGGCCTTTATCTACATAATATATTTTATCCCCTATTATTTCACACTCCACTGAATGCGTTTTCCCCTGAAACTCAACTGAGGCAATCAGTTTTGCACCTTCTACTCGCCAAGTCCCTACCAAACTATCTGTTCCTATGAACTGTTTCGCAAGCATAGCGAACTCGGGAGGAACTGTAGCAATAGCTTGTCCACCAGGGTTTAATCTGATAGTTACTGGACAAGGTATACTTGGATGTTTCACAATCCAAGCAGTACCTGTTAAATTAGATTCGTTCAAGAGAGGAGGAGCGGGAGGAGGCTTTGTTCCAGGAGTATTTGCCTCCGCCTGCGTTTCAGATTGTGCCATCTGTAGAAGAATAAGACTCTTCAATATATTTAGAAATGGCACTCCTATAATGATTCCTAAAACTACAAAAAAAATAATCAATACTTTTTTGTTCACCTCTGATAGCCTCCGTATCTCTTTATATAGGTAAATCTCTCTTTGAAGGATGGTTTTTTAAATCGCTAATTATTATTATACTTTGTACAACAAAGTTTCAATCTGGAAAATGAATTCGGATACTTTTTAGAGTAGGATTAGTAGGCTATATTTGCCAGTGTTGAACATTTTTTGTTAAACTTCTAACAATTAGATTCTTGAGTGTACATAGTATTTTCGGTGAATAATGAAACTACTTATAAAAAGAAAACGCTTATATCCAAAGGGTTCAAAGCTCAGAGCAATATTCAGACTGACGCTTTTGTTTTTTATTTTTGCCCCTATTTTATTTGCTATTAAGTGGGTGATTTCCCTTTTCGTTTCTGAGAGGCTCGATAGAAATATTAGAAGAGTTTTATTACATAGATGGGCAAAGTTATTCGTGTTCTTTTGTGGTATTAAGATTGAGATAGTCGGTAACCCACCGAAGTTACCCTGTTTCATAGTAGCTAATCACATAAGTTATGTAGATACCCTCGTATTGCACTATGCTACTAAATGTATCTTCGTGTCCCGGGGTGATGTAGAACACTGGCCCCTTATTGGGGTAATTGCTAAAGCTATTTACATAATTTTTATCGACCGCTCAAATCGGCTTGATACTAAGCGGGTTAATGAAGAAATAAAGCATGCCTTAACGATGGGTGATGGAGTGGCTGTCTTTGCGGAAAGTAGAATCTCCTGTGGAAAAGATGTTCAACCATTCCGTTCTGCTCTGCTAAGTGCTCCAATTGAACTTAACTTGCCCGTCTACTATGCCACTATAACATATGAGACTTTACCCGGATACAATACACCTCCTGTAAGTTACTTTGTGGCCTGGTGGAGGCCAGAGCCTTTTTTTTACCATCTGTTTAGGTTGTTGAGTTACAAAGGTTTCAAGTCTCGTGTTATATTCGGAGATAAGCCCCTTTATGAATCTGATAGGAAACAGTTAGCCCAAAAGTTGTGGGAAAAAGTAAAAGAAAACTTTACCCCAGTAAGTTGAGGTATTCCTATGGATATTTCTATGAGACCCACCCCTCCTTCTAAAAGTGAGGTGAGGGATTATAGCGAGCGGGCTGTAGAAATGATTAAATATGTTCTTCAGAATTTTGGCCCCAGGGAACCTGGCTCTGCTTCTGAATTAAAAACTCAAGAATTCTTTTCTGAGGAGTTGAAGAAAATTACTCCTAAAGTAGAACTACAATCATTTCCTGTTGCACCTATGGGATTGTTATTTTTCCTACCTCTCACAGGAATCATGGTATTTTTTTCATCTGCAGTAACTTTCAAATACCCCATAATAGGATTTTTAGGTATCCTTTTGTCCTTAATCGTTATATATCTACAATTTGGAAGGTATATGAGGGTAATAGACATACTTCTACCTCAGAAAGAATCCTGTAATGTTGTTGCAACATTGTCTCCAACTACTGGGATAGTTAATAGAAGACTTATCTTATGTGGTCATGCTGATAGTGCCTATGAGATGAGATTCAATAGGTGGGGAACTACTTATATTAGATTTGCGGTATTAGTATTGATTGTGACCTATGTCATACTAATTAGCTTATCACTCCTAAGTGTCTATGAATACCTTATATGGAGAAATTCAGAAGTAGCATTCTTACCAGTCTGGCTAAAGAAAATTTCACTTATTCTTGGTAGTATATATGGGATAGTCGCATTAGGGTTTGTAGATTTCACCAAAGTAGTTCCAGGCGCTAATGATAACCTGTCCGGCTCAGTTTCTGCAATTGAAGTACTAAGATGGTTTTCCAACCATCCCCTCGAGTTACAAAATACTGAGCTAATTTGCCTTATCACAGGTAGTGAAGAGGCAGGACTGCGTGGAGCTTATGCTTACATAGAAAAAGAGGTTTGTAATCTCAGAAAAATTCCTACCGCAGTCATAGCTATAGACACTCTGGGGGATTATAGTGAATTAGGAGTAGTTGTGCGAGATATGAATGGTCTTATCTCTCATCACAAAGGGGTAGTTTCTCTCGTTTACCAAGCGGGTTTAGATTGCGGAATTTCGTTAAAGCCAGTTGTGATATACTTAGGTTCTTCTGATGCCACCGTTTTCTCTAAAAATAGAATTCCTGCTTCAGCATTGGTGGCTATGGACCCTTCCCCAGCTCCCTACTACCACACAAGGGTGGATAATTTAGAGTCCCTGAACAAAGATACTATCCTCGAAGGTATGAGAATTCTGATTCAGGCAGTAAGAAATTTTGACAGAAACGGCTTGCCAGATTCGGGTCCAGTTCCTATTGGAAGTAAAAAAGAAGCCCATCAAGTTACTGAAGGTTTTACAGTAGGTTAATCTTTTAAGAAAATTTTTACTACTTTCGCGTTATTTTTTCATGATTGTATCATTGTATCTTCCCAAAAATAAATATAAAGTTTATTTTGACTGATGGTCTCTAATATTCTTAGTAAGAAAATAGAGAATAGGAAAGTTTTAAGTTTATCTTACCCTATGATGGATATATCAACCTAAAATTAAGAAAATGTTGGACAAAATTAGAGGGCGTGTTGCCCCTTCGGGCAACACGCCCTGTGGTTTCCACTTCAACTAATTATTTGAAGTGAGAAATAATTCTCATGTGGTCGATTACTGTCTTGATCTTCTCCGAAGTGTGAATACACCTGCCAAAGCAGTCAAGGCAGCAATAGCTCCAAGCCCTATGATATTAACCGCTGGAACGCCTTTCTCTTCGGTAAGAGTCGCCACATTACTGTAAATTACATCAAGATATTCGTCAGAAATCACGCATCTATATTGTCCACCGTCGCCTACTTCGAACGGAGTAAACTGCAATGTATTAGTGGATGTTCCGGATATGTTTCCGCCATCAGTAAGATTCACCCAAGCTTTGCCTGGACCTGCCTTCTGCCATTGATAATGGATTTCTCCAATCCCGCCAGATACTTGCACACTCATAGAATAGTTTTCTCCAAGTATCACCACAGCATCGGAAATGTCCGCAGTAATACTTAGGTGATTTGCAATTCTTACACGTCCATTGCCAGAGATATGCACCTTTTCCACATCAGTGATTTCAGCACGATACAAGTATGTTCCAGGCTGTAACGCTGTCGGGTCTACTACTAACTCAAGAGTATTTTGACCAGTGATATTTCCACTTTCTACAACATCATTACCACGATACCATGCATAAGTGTCATACCCCGGTATGAATATGCCTCCAGTGAAAGTTACACTCAATTCAAATGTATTCGAATCCGTATACGCATCCACATCGTAGGGATGCTCAACAAATTGTAAGAGATTTCCTACATGTATAGTTCTCTCTTTAGACTCACCAGCATTACCACTACTATCTTTTGGTGTGTAAGTCAATGTGTAGGCACCTGGAGTATTCACATCCAACAAGCCAGTTATCTCGACTAAGTTAGTTACATCTCCTTCGCAATAGTCAACAGCAGAGTATCCAGGATCGACCCATGGCTCACCTAACTGCCATGCAAGTAATGTAGGTCCATAGAGTGTTAGTGTGGGTAAGTCGGTATCTACTACTTCTACAGTCCGGTACTTAATTGTAGTCATGGGATATTGTGGGTCGTGGTCAGTAACTTTATACTCAATGATATAAGTTCCGGGCGTATTTGGGTCTACCTCACCTGTGACAATCACCTCAGAGGTCAAATCGCCATCTTCTGGGTCGATAGCAGTATAACCTGCCTCTACATATGGCTCTTTACAATCAAGCACTACCGGATTATCACCCAACAAGGTGATTACAGGAGGATAGTTACGAACTACGTGGACTATTCTTGTCTTCTGAACGGCGACATTACCACTGCTGTCGGTATAATCATAGGTGACAATATAATCGCCTTCATCACTGACTTGTAATGGGCAATTACTGGGTACCGTATCGCCTCCGATAAGGGCAGAGCCCGTTCCATCGCATGCATCGGTCCAGGTCGCTCCTAATTCGGTGTAGCAATCCACCATTATCTTAAGGAAGACCTCTTCAGTACCGGTTACAGTAATTACAGGTGCCGTTACATCTCGCACCGTAACTGTTGCGGTAGCAGAATTGGAGTTGCCATTTACAT
>JAOAHN010000124.1 GCA_026415215.1 Candidatus Hydrogenedentota bacterium | reverse complement strand
AGTTTGGGGAGTAGGTTGTTAGGTAATATTTGTGTGCTGGTTTAGGAGTAGAGATTTTAAGGTTAATTGGGATTAATTGGGAAAATTCCGGGGTAAATTTTTTCAAAGAATGTTGATACAGTTAAGCGTATATCACATTTTTATTGTTTTGATGTTATTTTCTATTTTTAGTATAAATTTCTTGTGTAATAGTAAAATAGAATAGATAGTATTTAGTGCCAATATTTAATGGGGAACATGGTCAATCTCGCCCGCTTCGGGGTAACTTCTACTTCTCTTTTAGGACATCTTTTATAGTGTAAGTATGTATGGGATCCGGGTTTATGCAATCATCATAGCACTACATTAACTAAATCTTTACATCCAGAGTGCGAGATATTATGTATGCGAACATAATGCTTTTCTTATGGTTTATTGCCCTACATAGAGGGTCCTTAAAATGCTTCTGCAAATGCATCTGATGGTTCTTGTGGTTCTTCTTCCTCAGGTTTGGGCAGTTCTCTGGCTTTGATAAAAGGTCCTGTGACCATGTCTTTGTAGCCCATTCCGGGACCGACCATAGGGAAGACGAGCGCTTTTTTATCCACTACGACCTCGAGGAAGGCGGGACCATCATCGAATTCGATAAACTCTTTCATAGTCTTTTTTAAGTCTTCTCTGTGGGTTACTCTTTTAGAGAATTTGAATCCATCCGCTTCTGCGGATTTGACAAAGTCTTTCTTATGTAGCGACTTATCGGAGCCGGAGAATCTCCCTTCGAAATATAGTGTTTGCCACTGGACTACCATGCCATCGCCGTGGTTATTTAGTAAGAGGATTTTAACGGGTATGTGGTAGTTAGAGCAGGTTTCCATTTCTCCGATGTTCATTCTAAGGCTTCCGTCACCGTCTATATCAATCACCATTTTGTCAGGTCTTGCGACTTTTGCACCTATCGCGGAGGGCAAGCCGAAGCCCATAGTGCCCATACTGCCAGAGGTAATAAAACTTCTTGGGTACTTGATGTGTAAGTATTGAGCGGAAAACATTTGATGTTGTCCTACGCCTGTGGTGAATATGGCTTCGCCTTTGACGATTTCGTTAAGAGCCTCAATTACCTCGGGGGGTTGAATTTTCTGGGCATTTCTGTCGTAGTTGAGAGGGTGCTCTTTTTTGAGATTTTGGACATGCCTAATCCACTGCTCGTGTCGGGTATGGACATCTTTTCCGTATTCCAAGAGTGCCTTAAGAGCCTTACCTGCATCGCCCACATGAGACCATACTACAGGTTTAACTTTGCCTATTTCTGCGGCGTCGATGTCGATATGGGCAATTTTAGCATTTGGAGCGAATTCACTTGCGAGTCCGGCAACTCTGTCATCGAATCTTGCGCCGACCGCGATTAGTAAATCGCAATCCATCACTGCGTAGTTAGCGTATGCGGTGCCGTGCATCCCTAACATGTGTAGGGATAGCGGGTCTGAAGTATCAATGGAGCCTATACCCATTAAAGTAGTAACTACCGGGATTCTATATTTATGAACGAATTCGCGGAGTATATGAGCGGAATTGCTGGAGATTACGCCTCCGCCGACATAGAGTAAGGGTCTTTTGGATGATTTTAGGAGGTTAAAGAACTCTTTAGCTTCTGCTGGAGTTAGCTCGCTGTTCTTAAGTTTTTCCATTCGTTGTAGATACCCGTGCATAGGCAATAAGCCCTTGCCTTTGAAGACGCATTCGTAGTTTTGCACATCTTTAGGGATATCTATTACGACTGGTCCAGGTCTACCTGAGCGAGCAATGTAAAATGCGGTGCGCACTATTTCTTCCAACTTTTCTGGTTCCTCTACCAAAAAAACATGCTTGGCACAGGCGGACATAAGATTGAACACAGGTGCTTCTTGGAAAGCATCTGTGCCTACCGCAGAGCGAGCTACCTGCCCACTAATCATAACTATTGGGATAGAATCTGCCATTGCATCACGGATAGGTGTAGTAGTATTAGTGGCACCTGGTCCGGAGGTTACCAAGACTACGCCGACCTCACCGCTTGCTCTTGCATAACCTGATGCCATAAAGCCTGCACCTTGTTCATTAGCGGGGACAATTAGGTTGAATTTTCTGTCTTTATGTGAGCGGTTCCATCTGAATATAGCATCATAGGTAGGCAGAATAGCCCCACCACTATAACCGAATATAACCTTCACTCCTTCATCAGCAAGCACTTGGAGTATAATCTCAGCCCCTTTCATTTTAGTGCCTGCTAACTCATGTTTTCTCAAAGTCATACCTACACTCCTTATCATTCTATAGTTAATTTAATTTTACTTTTGTTTTCAGGATTTAAAACAACAACGCCGCAGAACTCTGGGGAATTCTGCGGCGCTTATAGCTCAACTCCGCTAATAGAGATTAGTTTTCCGGCGGAGACTTATCCTCAACTGGCGCCGCAGGTCCCGGCGCCTTACCTACGCCCACACTGGAATCTCCTCCTGCCTTTTCACTCCTTTTAGGGTTACCATTTCCAATAATCTTCTCTGCAACTTCTTCTATTTTAGAAGTAGATTCCAACAGTTCAGAGGGAATAGCATCCTTAAGCATAGAGCGCACATCTACCGGTTCGCCTTTTCCACTGTGAGTAGCCATAATCTCGTGGTCAAGGTCTTTTAGATATTCCTTTATGCTCAAGCCGACTTTTCGTTCTTGTGGGTTAATATTAATAATCTTTGCCATCACTTTTTGCCCGATTTTGAGGACATCTTCTGGCTTTTGCACTTTTTCCAAAGCCATCTCACTGAGATGGATTAGCCCTTCGACACCATTCTCGAGTTTTGCAAATGCACCAAAACTAACAAGTTTAGTAATTTCTACTTCTACATGTCTACCGATAGGCATTTCAGATACTAACTGTTCCCAAGGGTCAGGCTCTAATTGTTTTATGCCTACATTTATTTTTTCCATTTCAGGGTCTATACTTAAGATTTTTACGGTGACCTCTTGGTCTTTCTTGAGGACTTCCGCTGGATTAGTTATCTTCTTTGTCCAGGAAATATCGCTAACATGAAGTAACCCGTCTATACCTTCTTCAATCTCTATAAAGGCACCGTATTCCATCAATGCCCTAACCTTTCCTTTTACAACTGAACCAACGGGATATTTCTCTGCCATGATTTTCCATGGATTGGGCTGTGTTTGTTTTAACCCAAGGGAAATCTTCTGTTCTTCTGGGTCAACATGAAGTATCATTACATGAACTTCATCACCTATATTTAACATTTCTGAAGGATGTTTTATTCTTCTTGTCCAGCTCATTTCACTGATGTGAATCATCCCTTCTAATCCATCCTCCAGTTCTACAAAGGCGCCGTAATCAGTCAGGCTAATAACCTTTCCTGTTGCCACGGAACCCACTGGATACTTCTCAGTGACAGTTAACCACGGATTTGGTGTTTTCTGTTTAAGTCCGAGGCTAACCCTGTGGGTATCAGGGTCGTAAGTAAGCACCATCACTTCAATTTTCTGGCCTATCTTAAGCAACTGGTGGGGATTTTTAGGCCTACCCCAGCTCATATCTGAAACATGAAGCAGACCATCTAAACCACCGAGGTCAATAAATGCGCCAAAGTCAGTTATGTTCTTTACTTCACCAGTAAGTATAGCACCAACCTTTATGGTCTCTATTAACTTCTGTCTCTGTTCTTCTCTGCGCTCTTCTAAAATTTTCCTATGACTTACAACAACATTTCTTCTCTTTTTATTCAAACTTAATATGTAGACCTCTAATCTTTTACCAACATACTCATCAAGATCAGTTATAGGCTTAACACTTACTTGACTGCCCGGCATGAAGGCGTCAACTCCAATGTCGACCTTCAGCCCACCTTTTACCTTCCGAACAACCACCCCTTCGATGGTCCTATTTTCTTCAAAGGCTTTTTCGATATACTCCCAATTTTTGATTCTGTCCGCTTTTGTCTTGGAAAGAATTGGAATACCTTCTTCACTTTCGGGAACCTCAATGTAGAAGTCAAAGACTGCCCCGACCTTCAACTCATCGCGATTGATAAAGTCTGTGATTCTAACCACGCCTTCGCTCTTATAACCGATATCTACTAAAACCTTGTCATCCATTATCAAGATGACCTGTCCTTTGATTATATCCCCCTCTTTGTAAGTAGCCATACCCTCTTTAAGAGACTTTTCGAACTCGGGGGATGTTAAATATTCATTTAACTCCTTTGCTAATTCAGGATCGAGTGAGTTTGTAGCGAGCTCATCAACTCGAGCATTTAAATCTGTGTACTTATAAGCCATAAGAGAAAAATCTCCTTTCCCTCTGGGAATATCCTGCAACAGAGGCAGGATAGGTATTATAACATTTGTAAAGAATTACTATCAAACCCGAATTTATAAAAACTTGGATAATTATTCCCCCTCTTATAGAGATTGTGGATTTTTGGAAAATGCCGGAGAGGGGAGTTGAACCCCTACGCCCTCAACGGGCACATGGACCTGAACCATGCGTGTCTGCCAATTCCACCACTCCGGCATATCGCAAAAGTCTATTCTATTATATATAATAAAAATGATTCAATTAGTTGGTGTAAGAATTTTCTCCTTCTTCTAACGGAAAAATCAAATTTCGATACTGAAAATTTCTTATCTCTTTTGTCTGCTGAGCTGTACTCACAAACTTTTTTTAATCTTGCCATTTCTTGAACACGAAATTTTTACTTAAAACAAAGTTGAAAATTAGCCCTGCGAGAATGCCAATCAGAGCGGGAATCTGTGGTATCTTTTCAAAGAGAGGAAACAGATACAGCAGTAGAAGAACAGTTATGTAATTGACCACTGCACCTAAAGAGCATGCACTTACAAAACCGAGTAATTGGGGAAGCCAAGGACTCTCTCGCGCATGGGGAAATGTGAGCCATCTGTTAAGGATGAAATTAGAAAGCATAGCGACAACAATCGCAAGAGCTACTGAAGCCCTCACTGGTATCCCAAGAAGGACAAGGAGAGTGAGCACAATCAAATTGACAATCGTGCCAGAAAAGCCTACTATCGCAAAGTGGAGAAAATAAGTGAGATTTTCATATTTATAAAAATACAACCTGCGAAGATGTATCAAGTAATTAATTTGCTCCTTCAGAGTAAGTTTACTTTTACCATGTGCTCTTTGTGCAAAGTGTATAGGGACTTCCACTATTTTTTTTACAGGGCACTTTACAAGCAGTTCAAGACCAATCTTATACCCTGTGGGATTCAAAGGAGCGGTATTTTTTAATAGTTGTTTTTTGAGTGCGAAGAAGCCACTCATCGGGTCTTTAACAGAAGTTAAAGGTTTCGCAAGTAGTGTGGCGACTATACTGTTAATTCTTCTGAGCAATCCCCATTCTTCATCAGTAGAAGCGCCGGGGACATATCTGGAGCCAACTACCATGTCTGCCTCACCTGACTGCAGAAGTTGCACCATATCTACAATCTTTTCGGGAGGATGGCTTAAATCGGCATCCATCACCACGAGTATCTCACCTGAGGCTAACTCAAACCCTTTGAGCACCGCAGAGCTTAACCCTCGCTCATTCTTTCTAACATATATTCGACACCAAGGGAGAGATAGAGAATTTACATACTCCTCACTCCCATCTTGACTGTCGTCATCTACTATTATGAGCTCTATATCAAAGCCAACACTGCCTCTTATCTTGTCAATCCGCGATATGAGCTCAGGAATGTTTTCTCTCTCTTTATAAGTGGGGACTATTATTGATACGAGAATTTTATCAACCATACTGAATAGTCTCAAATTTTTATATTACCTGACACTTTTAAATTTGTTTCTTATCTAATATATATAAGTGATAGTATTAGTATAATCTTTGACATTTTCTTATAATAATTACCTAAATATCAAGAAAGTGCTGTGAGGAGGAAATTATGGATAATACAATGATGATATATTATCTCTTTCTCTACGGAGGCTTAGGCGTAATCTGGATTTTGGTGTTTAGTGTGCATACCATTCTCCTCATAGGTGCAGTAAAGGAGCTTCGCTGGATTTCCGGAAGAATCTCCAGATTACAATTGGAGGGGGCGGTTCTGATGCTTATCGGAACTATAGGAAGGTGTATAGTATTTGACCCCGTAATAGGGATAGACAGACTAAGAAGCTACGAATGGAGCCTCTGGTTTGGTAGGGGAGAAACCGGATTATACCTTGTGGGTGTTATATTGTTTTGCCTTGGCTTCTTCCTATCGCGCAGGCCCAGGCCAGGGCTTAAACCTTGGGATGCATCTATTAAGAGGAGAGTCTTTATAACTTTCATCGTAGCACTCGGGTTGGGTATACTAATTTGGTTCTACTTCAAAGCTCCATGGTTTAATACCGCTTGGGGTTGGTATCGGGTAATATTTGGGATTGCCCTGTATCCTTTCGCTTTAGGCTATTTGAGGCAGGAACGAAATCCCTTAGCTCCACCGCCCGAAACTGACCCTATCATCTAAATAAAATCATCTGGATTGGATAACTTTTCATTTACTTAAGGAAAGATAGTATGAACGAAGGAAAACTTATAATAGGTATGCCCGCGGGTTCACTTGCAGACCCTAATCGCGGTGGAAATTTAGTGACCTTGCTAAAAATGGCAGGGTTCCCAACGAAGGGTTACGATCAAGGTGGACCGACAATTTTTCCTCTACACACATTTCTTGTCGGCTGGGATGGCAGGCCTCAAGAATTTGGGACACAACTCGATTTAGGAGAGATTGACCTTGCGATTGGGGGAGACGATTGGATTCTTGAGAGAACTATCGAACTCAAGCTTGAATATAAAAAAGAGTGTTCATTTAAACGCGTTCTCCCACTTAATAGAGGTGCGGTTAGATTAGTCATCATCTACAACCCTGAAAAAACTGAAGTTCAATTCAATGAGTGGCTCCTGGCTCTTCTTAAATCTAAGTCGATAATAACCATGGTGGCGGAATTACCATATCTCGCCCTGAACTGGTTCCAGAAAAAATGCAAAGAGTTTGGACTTGAAGAAAAATTCTCAAAATACTCAATACAAAAATTTAAAACACCTCCTAAAATAGACTCTGGCATTGTCATCTACGAAACCTGGGGTAAAACAGAGGCAAAAGTGTATCAAAGGTCTGTGGACCTGGGATTAGAAATCACTCAGTCAGGCTCTGCAATACGCAACTATGGCTTACAAATAGGTGAGGAGGTGATGAAGTCTGAATCTGCAATATATGTGCGGTCAGACATTAAGAACTATCCTGATAAATACGAAATAGCTCGGATGTTTCTCATCAATCTCTATGGGGCTATGCACGCAGAAAGGAGGGTTTTGTTGTTTTTCAATGCGCCACTGAATATGGTTGAGAAAATTACTGATTACCTAAAAGAAAACCACCTATTTGCAGATGAGCCCACAATAAACAGAGGCACAAACTTTGCCGAATTTAGTGTTCAACTCTGCGTGGATGATGTAAAACTGCCTTTATCAAAGGTGAGATATGATTTAATACTACTTGGTGCACGATCCCTCGAAACAGTTCCTCTTGAATCAAGCATACCAGGATTAGAAGTAGTAGACTTATAAGAAATCGTCAAATACTATAAGGCTTAAGATTAATGAGCACACCGGAAGAAAAGGGAGGATGTAAGATCTCAATAGTAATTCCTTGTTATAACGAAGTAGAAAACATTCCCATCCTCCTTGAAAGATTAGACAATACCATTAAACAACTTGTGACACGCGATCTTGATACGATTGAATGCATAATAGTTAATGACGGAAGCACCGACAATACAAAAGAAACCTTAGAGAAACTCCTACCTCAATACAGCTACTTAAAACCGATTCACCTTGAAAAAAACAGAGGGCAATCATACGCACTCTGGAGGGGACTTAAATCAAGTAAGGGCGAAGTAATTGTAATCCTCGATGGCGACCTGCAAAATGACCCAAACGACATCCCAAGAATACTAAAAGAACTCGAGTTAGCTGATTTTGTTCAGGGCTACCGTGAGAACAGACAAGATACCTGGCTTAGATCTTGGGTAAGCAAACAAGCAAATCGCATTTTAAGAATTACACTCGATATGCCAGTAAGAGACACTGGCTGTGCTCTAAAAGCAATGAAAAGAGATTGCTTGGACTTTATACTACCTTTTAATGGTTCGCATCGGTTCTATGCCTTCCTTGTTCACACAGCCGGTTTTATAGTGAAAGAAATCCCTGTGCAACACCATTCTCGAACCCTTGGTAAATCAAAATATAACATCCGCAATCGTCTGTTCCGCACTCTCTTCGACCTACTCGGCTTATATTGGTGGAAAAAAAGGTCCCTCCAAAGGTAACGAACTTGCTAATTCTTTAGAGCTCCGATGGCTATCTAATAAATTGTAAAAGAGCCTATTCTCAATTAAAATTTAGTATAGCAAGAGAGAGGAGAGGGTCTTCATCTCTATGTTTTATGAACTTGAGGAGGTTCTCGGAAGTAAGTGGGACTTTTACTCCGGGGGTTACTCCACCATTGCCATTTGCGTCCGCTTCGATTTGGATATTTCCTTCTTTATCAAGCGAGCAAGCGACCGGATAAGATAATGTTATCCCTCGTGGCATCCTTATATCTCCGCCAGGAGCACCTACTGACCCTCGAGTGGAGCAGAAGCCTAACACAGTTACCCGCTTTTGAGTAGAGAGGGCCTTAGCAAGTAATTCTGCACACCCTGCAGTGCCATAGTCGACCAACACTACGACTTTCCCTCTGTAATTTATCGGGAGGGGCTTTATAACCTCCTCTTTGCCAGGGATCAGAGTAAAACCCTTCTTGTTTTTCTTATATACCGCCAACTTCTGGAAGTAAACTTCTTCTTCCACGAAGTGACCACCAAATTTTACTGCAAGGGCAGAATCACCTCCGGGATTTCCCCTTAAATCAATGATGACCTTCTGAAGACCTTCTCTAATGAAATCTGTAATTATCCTCTGATACGCTTGAGCAGGAAATGGTGTGGATATACTACTGCCGAAATTTACAATCCGAATGTAGCCAATTTTACCATCTATTACTTTACTTTGAACAGGAGACTCTGTTAACCCTAACTTAACTATATTAACTAACGGAGTTCGGAGTGTAGCATAATCATCATCTTCTGCGACGAGAGTCACCTCTTGAACCGCCTCCTCATCTGGATTCTTAAAAGCAACCTTCATTTGGTTGCCTATAGGTGCTCTGCCTATAAGCTTGCACTTTTCCCAAATATAACCTTCTTTTGTAGCTGGGGGCTTATCTGCCCATAGAATAGATACTTTCTCCAGTGCACTTGTTATAGGCTCCTGATTAAACTCTACTATCTCCGCCCCCTCTATAATCCCTGCTTTATAAGCTGAACTACCAGGATGGATATAAAATACAATAAACTTATTATCATCGGTGAGTATGCCCGAGAATCCATACCCACCGCCTATATACTGTTTCTGCAAACTCTCATTGGTTTCTATCCTGACACCAGCGTCTGGGATAGAATAAATAAACTCTCGCAGGGCAAGATAGAACTTATCTATGCTTTTTGTCTTTTTAGCCTCCGCAATGAGTTTTGAATAATATTCCTTCTTCTCCTCCCAATTTATATTTTTCCACTCTGCAAATGGATATTCGGTAGCCATCTGATTGCAAAGTTTATTGAACGCCCTATTCCATGGGAGTAATCTGTAGTCCCCTTCCCCAAAAATGAACGGGATTTTAGGCAGAGGTAGGGGAAGTTCAGGGAACGGAAATACTACCATAGGCACCTCTACTTTAGTAAGGGGCACCTTTGCTCTCGTGCACTGCATAAGAAAGAGACAAGATAACAAGAGAGGAATCAGGCAAAGGCTGGATACCAACAATTTTTTCATTTTTGGCAAGACCTTCTACATGAGCAGTATTTGTCTCTTATAATTCAAGGATTTAGACCGAACCAGTAGGGAAACATATATATCAGCATATTAATCATGCACCATTATAGAATGGTTTCAGAAATCTTTTCAATGTCAATTATCTCTACTTCATTTTAAGGACAGCAAAGCACGGGGATAAGAGGTGCCTTGCTCTTTTGAGAAACTCATATTCAAAGCAACCTCAATAACCCTGCAAATTCTACATAATGTCTTATTTCC
>JAOAHN010000076.1 GCA_026415215.1 Candidatus Hydrogenedentota bacterium | reverse complement strand
AGATGTGTATAAGAGACAGCCATAGCATATACTCGTGATGGCTCTTTCAAAATTAACGAGGAGGGTATTGTTATGACTGCAGACGGGTATCCTCTCACACCTACAATAACCATACCAACAGATGCAGAATTGATTACGGTAGGTGCAGATGGAACCGTTTCAGTGCGAGTTCCGGGTGATAACACTCCACAAAACATAGGAACAATTGAATTGGCGAGATTTTCTAACCCCGCGGGACTTGATGCGAGGTTAGGGAGAAATCTGTTTCTTGAAACTCAAGCATCTGGGGCGCCTAATGTAGGTCAACCCGGCTTGGATGGTTTAGGAACAATCGCCCAAGGATTTTTAGAAAACTCAAATGTGCAAGTAGTGGAAGAGATTATTCAACTTATAATTGCACAAAGAGCCTACGAAGCAAACTCAAGAATTGTCCAGGCATCTGATGAGATGCTTCAGACCGCAAATAATATGAGGAGATAGTCGAGTTGGGCTCATTGTGGATGATAAAAGTTTCAAATATCTTCATGGTTTGTGGGTATGTCTCTTTTGTCTATATGGGGATCTGTAGTGGATTAGAGAAGCAGGCTATAAGGATAAAAGAGGATGTAGTCGTTTCTTCTCCTGTGGTAAAGTTGGAAGATGTGGTACAAGTAGAAAGTGAAGAGATTAGAGATTTACTGAGTGATATTATACTATGCCCTGCTCCCAAGCCTGGCTATGCCTTGGAAGTTCCTTCTTCTACAATTTTAGCCACTCTTCGTAAGGTAGGGATAGATGAAGATGGCATTGAAATTCCAGCAGATGTTAAAGCGACTGTAAAACGAGCAACTATAGTGCTTTCTAAAGAACTAATAGTAGAGTCTTTGTATCATTACATTACCGAAAACATGCCGTGGGATAAGGAGAGGACTACTGTACAAGTATACCCTCCAAGTAGTGAAGTTGTTCTTCCAGAGGGAGATGTGGAGATAAATTGGAACCCGAATTCGGCATTTGGATTTATCGGCACTGGAGTCTACAAAGGGAAGGTTAGTGTGAATGGTAAGTTATGTAAAACTATCATCTGCAGGGCGAGAGTAGAAGCAAAAACATTGGCAGTTGTAGCCTCAAGAACCATACCAAGAGGAGCAACAATAAAGGAGAAGGACATTACTTTTAAGCAAATAACATTAGTTAGAAATAGAGAGAATGTTCTGTGGGATGTAGAGTCAGTAATAGGAGCGGTATCGAAAAAGAATATACCTGCAGGTTTTCTAATACATCCAGATGATGTTGAATTCCCTCCAGTTGTTAAGAAGGATCAAATAGTACCGATTATATATGAAAGAGGGGGTATAAGGATCACCGGAAAAGGTAGGGTTTTAAACAATGCTAAAGAAGGCGAAAAGGTTAGATGTGCTTATTTAGACTCGGGAAGTGAGGTTGAAGGTATCGTTTTGAAAGACGGTTCTATAAAAGTGGAGTGATATTATGAAAAGAATGGTTTTGTTCATACTACTGATTAGTTTGTTTAGACCTGGGATAGTGAGGGCAGATAGCTTATTTACACCGGAGGCTCAAATGTCAGGGTCTATCATTACTGAAATGCCTGTGAAATTTCAACCCGGAGATATTATTACCGTATTGGTGAGAGAAAAGGTTTCAGCGAGCACTACCGCGGATACTAATACCAAGAAAGAATCCGATGTAGAGAGTAAGGCTAACGAAAATAGTAATAAATTTTTAACTGCAGATGAACCTAATGGTTTTGGGCTTTTGAATCCTGAGCAACTACCCAATTGGAAAATTGAGGCTGAGAACGAAACTAAGGCAAGAGGAAAAACTACACGGAGTAGCACCCTTACGACTACAATAGCTTGTGTGGTTACACAGGTGTATCCTAATGGAACACTTAAGATAGAGGGACAAAAGAGAGTAACTGTCAATCGAGAAGATACTATTTTACATATTGCAGGAATAGTTAGAGCGAGAGATGTTGCACCCGATAACACTGTTCTATCTACCCAGGTAGCAAATGCGGAAGTTCAACTTAAAGGTAAAGGGGACCTTTGGAATAATCAGCGGAGAGGCTTGATCACTAAATTACTCGATTGGTTTTCACCGTTCTAACAGGAGGGTAATTTATGAAGAAATCCAAGGAATATATCTTAATATGTTCGATGGTGCTTGTGGTGTTTTTTTTACCCTCTTCAACCTACTCCGCGAAGATTAGGGATTTATGTGAAGTTCAGGGAGTGAGGGGAAATATATTAAAAGGTATTGGACTTGTTGTAGGTTTAGCGGGAACTGGGGACAGTGTCCCAGTTACAAGGCTTGCTCAAAGACAGATGCTGGAGAGGCTCGGATTAACTATATCGAATCTGAAAGATGTGAGTCCGAAGAACTCCGCTTTGGTCATGGTTACAGCAGAGATTCCTCCTTTTGCTAAGGAAGGAACGAGAGTAGATGTCAAAGTGGATGCAATAGGGGACTGTAAAAGTTTGGAAGGCGGGATGTTACTCGAAACACATTTGCGAGGTCCAGGATTGGGGGACACGGTGTACGCAGTCGCACAGGGTCCAGTTTCAATAGGTGGTTTTAATGCGGAAAGAGGAGGGGGAGGAACAGGTATGCGGAAGAATCATCCCACTTCGGGAAGGATACCGTTGGGCGCTTATATTGAAAGGGAAGTCCCTTCTACTATAACAGACGGTAAAAGGATAGTGCTTCTTCTTAAGAGACCCGATTTTCAATCAGCAGATAGAATTAGACAAGCTATAGATAATGAGTTTAGAGAGAGTATTGCCCTTGCTATGGGGGGTGGAGCAATTAGAGTTACTGTTCCTGATATATATTGTCAAGATCTTGTAGGTTTTATAGCGAGGATTGAGAATATTGAGGTTACTACATCACCTCCGGCTAAAATTGTGATAAATGAACGGACAGGAACTATTGTCATTGGTGGGGATGTTGTTGTTAAGCCTTGTGAAGTTGCTCATGGGAATTTGACCATTAAGATTACTACTACGCCTCAAGTGACACCCGCAACACCTTTCACACAGAGTCAGCCAGTAGTTACAGAAACATCCGCTCTTGAAGTACAAGAATCCGATGCATATCTCATGCCGATAGCGGGAACCTCTGCGAGTGAGGTAGCACAAGCCCTAAATAAACTCAAGATTTCACCCAGGGATATGATTTCAATATTTCAAGCTTTAAAAGAAGCAGGTGCCCTCGAAGCGGAATTGGAGGTAATGTAATGCTCTATGTGATGCCAGTAAGTTTGTCTTACCCTGTTGAGTTAAATGAAGTAGGAGATATGGTTAGGAAAAAAAATGCTTGTGAGGAGTTTGAAAGGATTTTCCTATATGAGGTTTTCAAGGAACTGAGAAAGCCAATATTAAAATCAAAATTATTTCCGGAAAGCTCATCCAAGCGGATTTATGACGATATGCTTACAGATGCTTTAGCAGGAGAAATAGCTAAATCTCATCAGCTTGGTATAGCGGACTATTTTTTAAATGAGATAACCCGTTTTGAAAATCAAAGTAAAGAAATAGTTATAAATGCCGATAAGTAATATTAGAAGGAACAAATTATGACTCAATGGTTAACTGCAATAACAGCAATCAATATGTTATCTCGTGTCATTTCATCCCTCTCTTTTAGGAAGGCAGGTAGTTCACAAAAGATACTCGGAGAAAGTTTTCATTCTCGTCTCAAGAAAGAAATAGAGAGTAAATACACTGTAGAGCAAAATGCACGAAAGATCCTCGAGTTGTATGATTCTGATAGAGATGGGAAGATCTCTCTTAGAGAAAGTGGGATGGAAGCACAAGAATTTGCTCGTTGGGATATGAATGGGGATAGTTTTGTAACTGTTGATGAGATAAAAGTTTTGTATTCTAATTTGGGACCATTTGTGGGAAAAGAGGATAAGGTTTAGTGAATTAGATGACAAGAGGATTAAAGGAAAGGTTTGAGAAATTTTGTGAGTTGTTAGAAGAACAAGCTGAGTTACAAGAAACTCTTGTATCAGTCTGCCTTGCACAACTTCAAATGGGTATAGAGGGAGATCTTTCTAAATTAAACGAAAAAACTTCCGCTATAGTCTTTCTCACAAAGGAGATATCTAATATCGATGGAAAGATTAAAGCAGAGATTAGTAATATTACACTGGGGGGTAAGAGTAATTTTAGGAGGATGAGTGAGTTGGTCAGCTTTTTCCCTGAGCCGTGGGGTAGGAGAGCTAAAGAGAGCCTTGAGCGAATAAAAGTATCTCTTCTTTATTTGAGGGAGTGGAGTAAGGAGGCTTTGGCTTTCTATAAGTCAGCTATAAGGGCAAGGCAGGAAATTTTGAAAGTAATTTCACCGGAGAGTGTAAGATCTGCAGTCGGATATTCTGATTTGGGCAGAGTTGACGAAGTTAACACATTGCCAAGGTTTATGGATAGAAAGGGTTAGGATATGGGTGCAATAAGAGTAACCCAGCGGATGCTCGTGGATAGAATTCTTAGTAATCTCGCCTATCAATCCAGAAGGATATTATCTTATCAAG
The DNA here is from genome assembly GCA_026415215.1 of Candidatus Hydrogenedentota bacterium. Classification (GTDB taxonomy): domain Bacteria; phylum Hydrogenedentota; class Hydrogenedentia; order Hydrogenedentales; family Hydrogenedentaceae; genus Hydrogenedens. The sequence goes on along the minus strand of JAOAHN010000076.1, from coordinate 31,206 downwards.
AACAGCTTGCAACTGGTAATAAAGTTAATAGACCTTCGGATAACCCTTTGAATGTAAGGTCAGCTATATCCGCCCGGGTGCGCATATATCAAAATGAACAATATCTTTCTAATATTACTTCCGCTCGCCCTTATCTAAATGAATCTGAGAGTGCTGTGATGACAGTGATGAATGTTGTGCAGAGGGCTAAGGAGCTGGCTTTACAAGGTGCGAATGGGTCTAATTCGCAACTCCAACGAAATCAAATAGCTACGGAAGTCAATCAATTGTTGGAATCTGCATTAAAGGAGGCGAATCATCAGACTTACGGAAAATATATATTTGGCGGTGCGGTTACAATGACAAAGCCATTCCAGGAAACGAGAGGTCTTAGTGGCGAAATTAATTCAGTAAGTTATGTAGGGGATGATAATTATATATATGTTGAGATATCTGAAGGCTCGCAAGTGAATATTAACTTAACGGGGCGAGAAGTTTTTCTTCCTACTATTACAGGGAGCACAGATATTTTTCAGGCACTTGCAGATTTACGAGATAATTTGCGGACGGGAAATGTTTCGGCGCTTCAACAGAGAATAGATGAGCTCACAAGGGCTATTAATCAACTTTCGTTGGCTCTTGCCAAAATAGGTGCTATTACCAATAGAATGGAGACTACAGAACAAGACCTTGAAAGTGCGAACATAGAACTTCGAAGAGTGATATCAGATAATATTGAGGCAGATATGGCAGAGGTAATTGTAAACCTTAATTCACAAACGAATGCCTATCAGTCCGCACTTAATGCTGCCAGTAAGGTGATTCAGCCCAGCCTTCTTGATTATATTAGATAGTATTATAATATTATCCTCCTGTATGTAAGGGTAGTCTTTAAATTAGTTTAATCTTTTTAGAGAGATATTGTATTATAATTTCGCAAACCTAATAGGAGAGGCGTTATGGCTGAAAGTGCTAAGAATCCATTAGTAAGTGTGATTATGGGAAGTGCTTCGGATTGGGACATAATGTCAAGTGCGGTAAAGGTTTTAGAGGAGTTTAATATCCCATACGAGGCGAGGGTGCTATCTGCTCATCGCACCCCTGATGTGTTGAGAGAATATGTAAAATTTGCGGAGGAAAGAGGTGTAGAAGTATTTATAACTGGTGCAGGTATGGCTGCCGCTTTGCCCGGTGTGGTAGCCTCATGCACGGTTTTGCCTGTGTTGGGTGTCCCAGTTCCCAGCGGATCTCTAAATGGTGTTGATGCTTTATATTCGATAGTGCAAATGCCCCCAGGAATTCCTGTGGGATGTCTTGCTATTGGCAAGCCAGGTGCAACCAATGCAGGATTGCTCGCAGTGGCTATACTCTCACTGAAGAGACAGGAGTTAAGGGAAAAGCTTATTGCTTACAGGGAGAAGCAAGCGAAGAAAGTCCTTGAAGCAAATCTACCTGAAAGCGGTTAATACTTAAGGATGATAATTTGTCGGGGGTAGTAGTAGGATTTGCGTTTCTTTTCGCAAGTCTTGTACATACGATTACGGGATTTGGTTCTGCTTTAGTGGGGATGCCTATTCTTGTATTGGGGATTGGGTTGGATAAATCTGCCCCGTTGATGGCTTTGTTAAGCCAGCTTGTTAACCTAATTGTTTTGGCAAATAATTGGAGTGGGATAAGGTGGGGGAGGTCTTTGGTCTTGATAATACCTTCTCTTTTTGGAGTTCCCTTAGGTTTGATACTTCTAAAAGGAGGAAATGAAAACCTGCTAAATATATTATTGGGGTTAATATTGATATTTCATTCCTGTTTTCTTCTTTTTTTTGAAAGTAAGTTAAGTATTGTGCAAATATCAAACCGGATGGCTTTTCTTTTTGGAATACCTACGGGGTTTGTAGCTGGGGTTTTAGGCGGTGCATATAATGTAAATGGCCCTCCTGTTATTATTTATACAAGTCTTTTTGAAAAAGAGAAGATGAAGTTTCGTTCTACATTACAGTTATTCTTTGTAGCAAATGGGTTTGTAATTATAGGGGGACACTATTTCGCAGGATTGATAACCGCGGAAGTTTGGAAACTTTGTTTTTATGGAGTTCCCGGCTTGATATTGGGGACTATTTTAGGTGTTTGGTTAGATAGGTATATAACACCAGAAAGGTTCAGTAATATTATAGTCGTAAGTATTCTAACATTAGGTACCGTGTTGATATTACAATCTATTGTTTGATTCTTCCCATTGATTTTGTTAATCCATATGGAATACTTCTGGAAGAGGTATAAAAAGAGGTTTGTTTTCTTCCGTTTCCATAAGAGGATTTGTTTTCGCCCACCAGTCTTTCATTATAGGTTCAGTTGAAAGTTTTTCGAAGCATTTTTCAGGCTCTTCTGATTCGAAATAAGCAAAAAGGGTTAGTCCCATTCGATATATGGAGTAGTTATTAAAACCTGATCTTTTGTGTGCGTCTATAACATCTTTGCCTACTTCTTTATGAAGCTTCTCATACTCTGGGATAACCTCTTCGCCTTTTAATTTCATTGCAAATGCGAATCTTTTCATAGTATTTCTCCCAAGGTCTTTTCCTATTTTTGTAAGTCGTTTGATAGATTGGTAGATTATAAGGTATATGTATTACTTATTGAAACCGAAGGAGGAAAGGTTATGGGTTTAATTAAATTCATGTGGTTCCTACTTTTTCTAACAGCTGTTGGTTTTGGTGATGATTTAGTGTTACTTAGACAAGCTCAACAGAACAGGGATGCTATGCGCTTTTGTTGGAGATTGCTTCAAGGTTGGCTTCAATTTGCTGATGAGGAAACTAAATTCTTCCCTCGCAATTTGAAGACAGACTTCTTTTGGAATGCTAAAGATTGTTCTGCAGATAATTACCCCTTCTTAACACTCACCGCCTATTTCACAGACAGACTTACATTTGAGACTACTATGAAACAGATTTTGGCAAATGAGCAAAGATTTTGTAATAGGGTAGATAGACTCCCGGACGATTGGGATTTTGAAACTCGTGGATTTAGAAATTCTAAAGTTGAGATGCCATCTATTATCTTTGGTGCGAGTGAGTATATAAAAGATGGATTGCTTCCCCTCACCGAATATCTTGGTCGCTCCTTATGGTCTGAGAGAATGTATGGTTTGATGGATGATATATGGAAGCACGCAAGTATAGAAACTGAAGTAGGATTATTACCAGATAAAACACACGAAGTAGCAGGTGATTTGATGCAAGCTTTAGCTCGCATTTATTGGCAAAGCAGGGATGAAAAATATAAAAAGTATGCCTTTATGTTAGGAGATTACTTTCTCGTTTATCATCCCCCTCATAAGTCAGATTACCTACAACTCGACGACCATGGGTGTGAAGTTATAGGAGGGTTGTCAGAAGTGTATTTACTTGCTAAATATGAAGATGAGACTCGCTATATTAGTTGGAAGAATACTATGCATGAATTAATTGATACTGTTCTCAAATTTGGACGAAATGAAAAGGGACTTTTTTATGAAGCGATAGACCCAAACATAGGGGCTATTAAGAGAGACGCTCTAACTGATAACTGGGGGTATGACTATAATGCGATAGCCACTGTGGGATTGATTGATGGAAAAGGAGAATACATTGAAGAGATTAAATCTACTCTCGACAACTTGATCGATTTTAAAGATTACCCATGGGAGGAAGATGGTGCAGATGGATTAGCAGACTCTTTAGAGGGGGCTATTAATCTGTTCAATAGGTTTCCCTCAGAATACGCTTTTGCTTGGGCAGACTACACTGCTGAGAGACTGCTTAGTAAACAAAGACCATCTGGGATTATAGAAGGGTGGTATGGGGATGGAAATTCTGCAAGAACTATGCTTATGTATGCATTGTGGAAGTCCCAGGGATGTTATGTTGAACCGTGGCGGGCGGATATCGGAGTAGGTGCAGTTAAGAATGGAGATGGAACTGTTGATGTTATAGTCACAACCGAATGGAGGTGGAAAGGTAAACTTAAGTTTGACATACCCAGACACAAAGAAAATTTTAATATGCCTTTTGACTACCCTCGGCTAAATCAGTTTCCCGAGTGGTTTACAGTAGAAAGTGGAAAAGAGTATCAGATTGAAATTGAAAATCAGGCAAGTAAATTCTACGGGGAACAGTTGCGAGAAGGACTACCCTTAGCTCTTCCTGCTAATGGAACAGTTAGAATAAAGATATCCCCCATTCACTTAAATTGAATGGAAGCAGGGTTTAGCTTATTGAGATATTTATACCTGTTGTAAACTCTTTTTCTTTCTGAGAATATGAACCACAATCACTAAAGCAACAAATCCAAATATGATATAGAAGCCTTTGTAGCCAATGCGGGAATAGATTGCCCAGATACTACCAATCGCTGAGAGCGTGAAGGAGATACTTAGTAATATATTCCATAACCACCATTTAGTGCCTTTGGGAGTATCTTCTTTAAGGAGTTTTTTCTGATTTAACAATAGCCAGAATGAGAGATATGCGAGCGGTAATAATGTAACGCAGAACACGGAGGTTGGTATAGCAAGCCACATTTGAGCATCCTTCCATAAAAGGACGCCTACAAGGCTTAGAGATACCATTAGCCCTCCGAAAAATTGGGTCCAACCTTTCAGAGGTCTATTTAGGAGCTCACAGAAACAAAGACTGTTAATAAGCATGAGCATAGTAGATGCACCCAAGCCCATTCCCAACACACCTATACCAAAAACATATCGAGCTATGACAGAGCCAGTAAGGGGAGCAAGAGCATCTGAAAGGTTGAAGGCATCTCTCCTCACCATCATCGCAGAGAGCCTCTTATCGGCTTCAGGTAAGGATTTTATAAAGTTCTCTTTTTCTGCCTGTGGCATTGAATTCCATTTTTCTGCTCCGAGTTCAAATATTGCTCGACCCTCTAATAGTTTTTGAAAACTTCCCACAAGGTTTGGTGCAGGTTGTATGAGGTTTCCTTTCTCATCCCTTTCACCGAGGAAACCAGGTGCAGGCTTCGCATGAAATTGTGCAGCGGATGCAATCACTACACAACTTGTTGCAAGGATAAAAGGAAAGAATAACCCTGTAGAGAGGTCGAATATTGCGAGCCCACGGAAGTCCCTATCCCACCCTTTACGGAGCATTGAGTAAGGAAACATGAAAGTCATGTTTATTCCTACTGCGGTTGCAGCTGCACTAATAAGCACATCTCTCTGTTGTGAGACTATGAGGTTAGTCCAATAAGAACGGAACTGAGCATCAACTTGTTCAATATAAGGAATTAATTGTTTCGAGGGCATGTAGAGGAGGGATAAATCGGGGATAAAACCAGCAAGATAGTCCTGCCAACGGATCTGTTTGGTGTAGGTTAGAATAAATACTACACCAAAAAAACACACTACTACAGAAGCTACCATCGTTTTTACAATGATTTCGAAAATTTTGACTCCTCTACCTCCTAATGTGTACATCGTAAGGAAGGTTATATTTATACCTAAAACTATAAGGCCTGCTAATACTTTCCCTGTGAAGGGCTCTACAGAAGGAGGTCCAAAAATATTGGGGAGTAAGTTTTGTTGGAATGATGCTATTGCAAGTGAATATTGTGGCATAGACCAAACCAAGTTAGCGGTCATAGATGCAAGTAACCATCCCCATCCTAATACAGGGCTAACATATTCATTTATAGTCCGCAGAGGTCTTTTCCCTGTAGACAAAGTCACATACGCAATAGCACTTAACATAATAATACCTGCAATCATAGCGAGGGGTTGTAGCCAGAGTAGTCCGAATCCTACTAAGACACCGAGATACATACTCGAAGATAGAGAGCCACCGCCTAAAGTGATGGCACTTTGTAGCCACCCCGGTCCCGACAGACGGATGTATGTTTTTAGGAGAGTCCACTTACCTTTTTCACGGGCTTTAACAATCATCTCTCTCTCTTTATCAATATTTGGGGAGATGTTTCTCATTTCTTCGAGGACAGGGTCTTTATTGAGGTTCATATTTTCATCCTCCTAATCTCTTATATCAAATATACTACTAATTCTCTTTCTTAGCGACAAACTACCCCATTAAATTTTTAAATAGCATGAGTAATTAGGTTATTGTAGATTATTTGATGTATTCGTTTAAGATATTTTCCAAGAGTTCTTGTTTGCCACTTTGAATCTTCGGTTCTCCGTGTTCTTCTGCATATTTGGCTAATTCCTCAAGGCCCATCTTGCCCGATTCTATTTTCTTTCCAAAGTCAGTGTCCCAGCCTGCGTATCTTTGTTTGACTGCTTTTTCAAAAACCTTATCTTTGATTAAGTTTGCTGCAATCTTAAGTCCCCTTGCAAATGCATCCATGGCACCAATGTGTGCATAGAACAAGTCTAAGGTGTCTATGGATTGTCTTCTAACCTTTGCATCGAAGTTTAGCCCGCCCGTGGTAAATCCACCTGCTTTAAGAATTATGTACATAGCGAGGGTAGTATCATACAGGTCTGTAGGAAATTGGTCGGTGTCCCAGCCGAGTAGGAGATCACCACGATTTGCGTCTACCGAACCTAATAGCCCGTGTACTGCTGCAAATGCCAACTCGTGATGGAAAGTATGCCCTGCAAGGGTAGCATGATTTGCCTCTATGTTAAGTTTAAAGTGTTCGAGAAGCTTATAGTGTTGCAAGAACGCATAGCAACTTGCACAATCGAAGTCATATTGATGTTTTGTCGGCTCTTTAGGTTTCGGCTCTATGTAGAATTGTCCCTTGAAACCTATTTTCTTTTTGTAATCTACTGCCATTTGTAGAAACATAGCAAGATGGTCAAGTTCTCGTTTCATATCAGTATTTAGGAGAGTGTCGTAACCTTCTCTCCCTCCCCAGAATACATATCCTGCACCGTCTAATTCGTGGGTTATCTCGAGAGCTTTTTTTACTTTCCCCCCCGCAAATGCAAAAACCTCAGGTGATGGATTAGTTGCTGCTCCTGCCATGAATCTCGGATGAGAAAATAGGTTGCAGGTGCCCCATAGCAGTTTTACGCCTGTGTCTTTTTGGAGTTTTTTGGCAATCTTGACTATGTGGTCAAGTCTGCGATTTGTTTCTGCAAGTGTATCTGCTTCTGGTGCAATATCAGTGTCGTGGAAGCACCAAAAACCGACTCCAAGTTTGGTAAAAAATTCAAAAGCGGCGTAAAGAGTTTCCTCTGCACACCGCATCTCATCTGGATTTTGCCTAAAATTTCTTATAAAAGTAGGTGCACCAAACATATCAGCTCCACTTCCACGGAATGTATGCCAGTAGCAGACAGCAAATCTGAGATGCTGAGCCATTGTTTTTCCTAAGACCTTTTCTTTGGGATTATAATGCTTAAATGCAAGCGGATTTTTAGAGTCAGGACCTTCATATTGAATTGGCTTTTTAACTTCAGGAAAATACTCTTTTGCCATATTCATCCTCCTTCTGCTTCAATTTTGTTAATCTACCTTGCATTGTTATATTATCTCTAACCTTTGTTAGTTCACAAATTAAAAAGTTTTTGGGGAGAGTTTGATATGCCGAAGGAAAGAACTTTTGTTATGATTAAGCCTGATGGTGTAGCGAGAAAGTTAGTAGGCGAATGTATAAAAAGATTAGAGCAAAGAGGATTCAAGTTAGTTGCTATTAAGATGCAAGTTCTTACTCGGGCAAAAGCTGAGGAACATTATATTGAACACAAAGGTAAAGATTTTTATGAAAGTTTAATTAATTTTATCATTTCTGGTCCAACAATTCAGATGGTTTGGGAAGGGGAAGAAGCAGTTTCTCAGATACGCGCAATGGTAGGATCTACAAATCCATTGGAAGCATCTCCGGGGACAATCCGAGGCGATTTTGCTTTGATCACTCAAAAGAATGTGATACATGCATCTGATTCTATCCAGTCGGCGGAAAGAGAAATCGCACTTTATTTTTTACCTGAGGAAATAGTAGAATATAGCGTTGGCGATGACAAATGGATGACCAGCATGTAATTATTTAAATGTGTAATTCTCTAAAGAAGAAGGAGTATAAAAAGTGGCAGGTGGACGAAAAGTAAGAAAGAGAAAAATTAACAAGCATAAGAGGAAGAAAAAGAGACGTCTGAACCGTCACAAGAAGAAGTAAATGGCTCTCTGAATTTAGAGGAGTGGGAGGGAGTTTGTTCTCTCCCACTTCTATAGAAAGTTGTTTTCAGATTTAAGGATAAAGGAACGGAAAGTGAGTGAAGAAGAAAGAAAAATCATAGTTGATGAAGATTGGAAGTCTCGAGTTCAAAGGGAAAAGGAGGAGATTAAGAAAAAAATAGAGGAAGAAAAGAGCAAGGAACAGGAGGTGGCAGAGGAAGAAGAGCTAAAGCCTTCTTTCGATGCTATAGTTGGAATGTTATCTACTGATGCCATGATAGCTTTAGGAGTCATTGCTCCTGAAGGGGCTCAACAGGTTTACATAGACCTTGACCAAGCTCACTTTTTCATTGATTTATTAATGGTTTTGAGGGAAAAAACAAAGGGAAATTTGACTCCTCAAGAGGAGGGTCTTTTAAACAACTCTATTTCGCGCCTTCAGGAAATTTACTTAGTTAGAATGCAACAGTATCACGAAGCCCAGCTTCGTCAGGCAGGTATAGTGAAACCCAATTCCGATCAGAGCCAAAAGTAGTTCTTCTCCGATAATTCCCTCTCCTTCGTTTAGTTGGTACTATATAATTTCATTTTCTTCTTCTTATTGAATGAAAATTCTCTTTTATGATATTCTAAAATACAAACTACTAAGATTTTGACGACGCTGATTGAGCTAATGGGGAGCATAAGTTTCTACCTAATTGGAATGTGAGATTATGATTGAGGCTATGTCAGTTTCGGGAAGAGGTGTTTTAATTGTGATTCCCGCCAGATATGCCTCAACTCGATTCCCGGGGAAAATGTTAGTTGATTTATGTGGTTACCCCCTTGTTTATCATGTCTATTCGCGGGCTCGAAAAGCGAGTTGCGCCAAGGAAGTTATTGTTGCTACTGATGATGATAAGATATTAGGTGCACTCACTCCACTGGGAGTCCCAGTAGTAATGACGAGTCCATTCCATCCGAGTGGGACCGACCGCGTAGCAGAGGTGGCGAGTTCAAGAAAGGAGGAGATAATAGTAAATGTTCAAGGGGATGAACCTCTCCTTCCTCCTGAGTGTATAGATAGCGTAGTTGCGCCTCTTCTTGAAGATAATGAGATTTCTATGTCAACTGCTTGTAAGCCATTGAATGAATGGGAGAAGATACAAAATCCAAACATAGTGAAAGTAGTTTTTGATAAAAACGGTATAGCCTTGTATTTTTCACGCTCTCCGATACCGTATATTCGGGATGAATCTCAAAGGACTGCGATAAAGGATGTTTATTGGCAACACATAGGGATTTATGCATACCGGCGAGAGTTTCTGTTAAGAATTACCAAATTGCCACAAGGGAGATTAGAACGATTGGAAAAGTTAGAACAGCTTAGGGTTTTAGAGAATGGCTATAAAATAGCAGTGGTTAAGACCGATTATAACGCTCTGGGAGTGGATACTCCTGAAGAGTTAGAAACAGTTAGAAAGATTATGGAAGAACAGATGAGAGTAAGAGGTGATTGATATGTCAGAAGATATATCTCAAAAAAGGAAGATAAAGTATATTTTTGTAACGGGTGGAGTTGTCTCTTCCGTAGGCAAGGGCATAGCCTCTGCAAGTTTGGGACTTTTGCTCGAGTCAAGAGGCTATAAAATAGCAATGATGAAAATAGACCCTTATATAAATGTTGACCCTGGCACAATGAATCCTTTTGAACATGGTGAAGTCTTCGTCACTGATGATGGAGCTGAAACAGACCTCGACTTAGGTCATTACCAGAGATTTACCAATGCGAAGCTAACAAAAAAGAGCAATACAACTACTGGAGCCATATATTACTCAGTAATCCGGAAAGAAAGAGAAGGTGCATATAGTGGAAAGACTGTTCAAGTTATACCTCACATAACGGGTGAGATAAAAAACAGGATTCGTGCGCTTACAGCTGAGGATGAAGATGTAGATATTGCTATTGTAGAAATTGGTGGAACAGTCGGTGATATTGAGAGTCTCCCCTTTTTGGAGGCTATTCGTCAATTCAGGATGGAAGTCGGTCCCGAGAATTGCTGTTTCATCCATGTTACTCACCTCCCATACATAGAGGCTGCGAATGAGTTGAAGACGAAGCCTACTCAACATAGTGTCAGGGCGTTAAGGGATATTGGAATTCAGCCTAATGTAATAATTTGTAGGACAGGTGATAAGTCTCTTGAACCTGAGCAAATAGACAAAGTTGCCCTATTTTGCGAAGTGCCAAGGAAGGGGATTATTAATGCTCCAGATATTTCTCCAGTATATTTAATACCTCTAAATTTCAAAGAGCAAAATTTTGACTTAACAGTGCTTGAGATACTGGGGTTAGATCCTCGAGAGAGTGACCTTACGCAGTGGATAAATATGGTGAATAAGTTAAACTCCTTAGAGGAGGAGGTAAGAATTGCAGCAGTAGGAAAGTACACTAAGCACGGCGATGCATATAAGAGTATTAATGAGGCTTTTATTCACGCGGGTATTGCCAATAATTGTAAAGTCTCTTTTGAATGGATAGATAGCAAAAGATTCGATCCTACTTGTGAGGAATATGAGAACCCTGAGGATGTTTTAGCAGGGTATCATGGTATTTTGGTAGGACCAGGATTTGGTGGGCGAGGTGTAGAGGGTAAGATAAATGTAGTGAGATTTGCTCGAGAAAATAAAATTCCATATTTTGGAATATGCTTTGGTATGCAAATAGCAGTGATAGAGTTTGCGAGAAATTTCCTTGGTATGAAGGGTGCGCACACAACAGAGATAGACCCAGCAACACCTTACCCCGTCATTTCTCTTCTTACGGAGCAGAAAGGTGTACAGCAAATTGGAGGAACTATGCGTTTGGGGGCTTACTCTTGTGAAATCAAGCCAGGCACCATTGCTGCGGAGGCATATAAAGAGCCTGTTGTGTATGAACGGCATAGACATCGTTACGAATTTAATAATAAGTATAGGAGAATGTTTGAAGAGGCAGGTATGATAGTAAGTGGGGTTCACCACCGAAAATTACTTGATGGTGAGGAGGAGGAACTTGTTGAAATCATAGAACTTAAAAGAGATTTGCATCCTTGGTTCTGTGCTTCTCAATTTCATCCTGAATTTAAGAGTACACCACTAAAACCGCAACCCTTATTTTGTGCCTTTATCCGTGCAGCCTTGGAATATAAGAAGAACCATGGACCTTGAACCTAATATCGAGACACTACGATGGATTATTTCTAATGCGGATAGAGCTTGGGAGGGAGGCGATTTTCAGGCTCTTCAATATTGGGAGGAACAAAAGCAAGAACTTTACAAGAAATGCCAAGAAAAAATAAAGTTTTTATATTATTCTCTGGAATTAATCGCTACTCAGCAAGATACTTTAATTCAAAAAGTTCAAAGGGGGGAGTATAGTCCTCAAAAGGCGAATCAGATTAATAAGCAATTGTATAAGCAAAGAGAAGATATACTCATTGAGCTAAATAGATATAGGAATTTTTTAAGTGTATATGAATCTCTTGCATCCCCAAGAACCCCACCCTTCACACATAATTCTCCACAGTCTGGTGAATCCATAAGAGATGGAAAACTTGATAAGTTCGAAGAGCCAGTTAATACTGAATCCTTAGTGAAATTGATACCTCCATTAAGTTTATCCGACATTCTGCATTTAGTTATTGTTCTTCCACTTAAGAAAATATTGTTGTCAAGCTCTGGTCAAATTATACTTTTCTCTTTACTGATCAGTATGTCAATTTTAGGGATATTGATGTTTTATCCTGATGAATTGCAAATTAAAATGCAGGTAGAAAAAGAAGAGAATTCTGAGATTATCAAAATAGTTTTAGTGAATAATGCTTTATGGAATGCAAGGATCTTCCTCAAGGTTCCTAATAAGTTAGCTAAATCTCCAACTGTTTATAGACTAAAGATGGAGCTCCTGGATGGTCAGGATAGTAGTGATATACTTTCTTCACAAATAGAATGTGTGTCGCGGGATATGGGATCTATTTTTAAGTTAATTTCTTCGTATGTAGAGTTAATGCGGGGCTCAAGAGAAATTATTTTGGTTGATGTAGGTTGTCTTCGAGAGTATTTCTCTTCACCAAAGGTTCTTCGCATTCAACTCTACTCAACTTTTCCTACTCGATTAATTTCAGAAGGAACTATACATTTAGACTAAAATTTTTTACTTTATTTTCTTACCTGATGTTAAGACCTCAAAGGTAAGAAACATAAGTCCACCGACTAATGAGAAGATAGATACTATAATTCCGGTGAGCCTCTCAAAGCCATTAGTATATATACTTGAAATTATGGCAAGAAGTAATGCAATTACTATTCCGCAAAAACCAACTATTTTGTAGGGAGAGATTTTGCTTTTTGCATATGCAATTTCCTTATCTCCCTCTAATTCTCCGACTGGTTTTTCTATTTTTACAAAAAACTTTTTAATCCTTTCTTTTTCTTCAAAAGTCGCTGGAGATAATATTGATCCAACCTCCATTACCAAGTAGGTAATAGCGGTGGTACAGATGAACATTAAGATTTCCATTTTTAATCTTAAGGACCATATAAGGAATTCTTTCTTCTCTGCAATCCACTTTATGCCTATTACAAAATCTCGGGTTGGAGCAAACATTTGAAGATAGAGGAGCAGTAGACCTATAAGCGTTCCGACACAGAATCCTGTAATGGCACTTTTTGCTGTGTATCTTTTAGAGAGCATCCCTAACATCATAGGCACTGCAACAGGTCCAGTTGCTACACCAAAAAGTGTGACCATTACTCTGAATAGATTTTCAGCCTTCCCTTTGGAAAGGTAGATAGCAATAATCAGTGCGATAATCCCCACTAACAAGGTGGATAATCTACCAACTAATATAAGTTCTTTATTACTTGCGTGTTTCCTAATTATCCTTCGATACACATCTTGGGTAATTACACTTGCACAGACATTATAATCACTGCTCAAGGTAGACATGGTAGCAGAGAACATGGCGGAAATTAGCAATCCCAACATCCCCGCTGGTAAAAGTTTTGCACATAATATTGGGTATATGTTTCCTGCGTCTTCTAATTCTGGGACTATCAGCTTTCCGGCTAATGCAGGGAAAAACATTATAGGTGGACCTATAATGTAGAGAAGTATTACAGTTAGCCCAACTCTTTTTACCTCCCTTTCATTTCTTACACAGTAATATCTTTGGATTAGTGACCAGTTAATACTGCTCCACGAAAAAGCATATAGCACGATCAGTGGTAATACATAGCTCCAGGGATATTCTTCGTGTGTAATTCTGAAAGATTCTTCTGGTAGAGAGTTTATGATTTTGAATATTCCGCCCGCGTAGTGAATTGACAGAGGTAAAATTACAAAAAGCCCGGCACCGAGTACCAGAAATTGAATAAAATCGGTTATAGTTACTGCCCATAATCCACCAAGAAAAGTACAAATCAGTATAATTCCGCCTACTAAGAGTATGCTGTGCTCGATAGGGAGTTGAGTTACCACAGACACGAACTTTCCTGTAGCGAAAAGTTTCATACTATCATCTACAATTCGCACAGGAACTCCTTGCCATACGAATATTTGTCTGAGTGTGTGATTATACCTCTCCTCTACAAACTCCACGGGACTACTTACCCTTAATCGTCTCCATCGCCATCCAAATATATATGCACTAAAGATTGTTGCGGGCACAGCAACCCACAATAGTGTGATTCCTACCCAGCCATATCTGTAACATAGAGAGGGGTAGAAGACAAATGCCGCTACGCTGAAGCTGGTCATCCAGAACGAAACACCACTTAGCCACCAGGGGATTAGGTTCCCGCCCTTAAAGTAATCTTTTACCTCTTGAACAAATCTGTAAACATAAACGCTTACCCCAAGCATTAGCCCGAAATAAAATACTATCATCAGCCAATCGGGAGTAGTAAGTGTTCGGTGTGTTAATTCCATTCATTAAACCTCTAATAGTGTGTAGAATGTTTCATGCGTTATTTAAAGCAACCGAGGTTTCGGAGAAAGTTGACTGAAGATTCTATTGCGATTTTTATTTCTTCTTCCGTTAGTTCAACTCCTTTAATACCCTCGAATTCAATTGTAATGGGACCTCTGTAGTGGTGCTCTTTCAAAATCTTTAGGATCTCCTGGAAATTGACTTTTCCTTTGCCAAGCGCTGGGAAATTCCAAGTTTCGAACTCGCCAGTGTGGTCTTTTAACTCTACCGTTGCAACATATGGAATGGATTTTTTAAGTTCGGTGACCGCATCAGTATTTTGATTGTAGTAGGTAATATTTCCCGTATCAAAATTAATTCTTACTCTTGGATGATTTATAGCCCTCATGGTTTCTAATTGGACATCGCCGTTGGTCCCAAGGTCAGGATGTGTCTCAAGAACTATGGTTATGTCATATTCTTCAGCTATGTTTCCCGCCCTCTTTAATCTTTCATAGATGACTTCCTTTGGGGTCTCTCCCCTTTTAGCGGAGATGAACATATACTTCGCACCCAACTTTTTGGATATTTCGAATTGTTCCTTAAACTGTTGGAGATAACTCTCCTGCGTAAGGTCTACATTTCCTCTTACTACTAAAGCGGTCAAGTTATATTGCTGAAATTTATTTAGTATATCGTTTACCTGCTCGGCGGGAGGGACGGGTATAAATATGTATTTCACCCCTATACTTTGTAGATGTTCCCAAGCTTTATCTTGGAAATTCCCATAACTGAGGATTCTCACACCCAATGGAGGACAAAACTCGTCTCCTGCGTATGAGACACCATAAACAGAAATTAATCCCGCCAAACCCATTAGAAAAAGTGAATTCCTCATCCCTCATCCTCCTTTGTAGGTAATGTTGTTTAGACTTTAGGATTAAGCCAATTCTTTCCTATGTGCCCACACCTTCTCAAATGCTTTTACATACTGCTCTACTAACTCCGGAACATCCGTGGTGAAATAAGGTAATGCTATGCAGGTTTCGTTTGCTTGCCTTGATCCTGGTAAGTCTGGAATTACGGGTTTATGATGCCACCACTCTTCTTCTGCGTATACTGGAAGTTCGTGCTGAAGTGTGTAGTGAAGTGCGTCAGCCTTTACTCCCTCGGCTTTCAGTGCCTCAACTAATCTATTTCTTGATACACCTACTTTCTTCTCATCTACAAAGAGCATGTTCCATTGGTAATGAATTCTTTGGATATCTTTTCTGTTACTGGTTTGTTCATATAAACCCTCAAGCTGTAGAAGTTGGTCATTCAGTTTACGAACCTGCTTTACGCCAGCAGAATTTCTCTCCTCGAGGCCTTCTAACTGGCAAATCGCAAGAGCAGAAGCCATCGGATGCATTCTAAGTTTCACACCCAGTCCCGAGCCAAAATATTTAGAGTAAGGATTTTCCTTTGGTAACCCCGTAACTTTGTAATCACCGAAAGCCACCGCTCTACCCCAGTCTTCTGCGTTTTGGTACATTCCCATCCCACCCTCGATAGCTGGAAGAGGTTTGCTCATTTGATAGCTGAAAATAGACATTCTGCTCCAAGTGCCCATTAGTTTACCTTTAAGCCGAGCCCCATGGGCATGAGCACAATCTTCAAGCACTATTAGCCCCTTTTCTTCTGCCCAGGAGTTTATATCGTCCATATCTGCAGGTAATCCGAGCCAGTGGACCGGGAGCACTGCTTTAGTTCTCGGTGTGAGTCGCTTCTTAGCATCATCTAAATCAAAGTTTAATGTGCGTGGATTTATGTCGACGAACACAGGTACAAGGCCGAAAAGTCTCATTGGTAGGATAGTAGCAAAGAATGTGTAAGAAGGAACCATTATTTCACTTCCAGGAGGCAAATTTAATGCGAAAAACATTGAAAGAAGCGCACTTGTGCCATTAAAGTGTGCTTTTACATAAGGCACGCCCATATACTCTTTCCATTTCTCCTCTAATTTTTGAATTGGGTCGTAGGAAGGATTTCTGACAAGTTCTACGACTGCTTCTTCCTCCTTTTTGCCGTATCGTGGCCAGCGGATAGCATCGTCTTGAGGTAAAGTAACAGCAGGTTTACCCCCTAAGAGTGCCAATTTCTCGTTAGCGCCCCAGCTCGATTTAGTGATGGTAGTGGCAGTGAATGTTGTAAATGCTCCAGCTGATTTTAAAAACTCCCGGCGGGTGGAAGAAAAAATAGAACTCCCAAACTTTTTATTTTTCATCTCTGGTCTCCTTTTTTGCAATGAATATTACTCTATATGAAATGATAATATATTTAGGATATTTCTTCAATTTTTAAAAGGAGCTTTAGTATGTATCCGGATGTGATTCAGAGACCGTGCTTCTACTTATTTTTGAGTTTCATACTGTTCTCTATTTTGCACTCTTCATATTCCCAGGTGTGTTATATGAATGTAACCTCAAGTTTATTATCATCCCAACAAAATTTTACAGCTTTTGAAACTACGCTGGAATCAGTTTGGTATGTAGGTGTTTCTGCAGTTGATATAACTCCGCCAGTGGGGATGTGGTTGGCTGGGTATGCTATGCGCGATAGACCAGCTGAATCAACCATTCACAACCTATGGGTTAAGGCTGTTGTGCTCCAAGATAAGGAGGGCAATAAAGGTGTAATTGTCGGAAGCGATATCTTGGGATTTACCCGTGAACTCTCAGAACGGATAAAGCAGAGAATAAGCAAAGACCTTAACATCCCGCCAGAATCGGTTTTACTAAATAGTTCTCATACGCACTCCGGACCTGTTATTGAGAATTCTCTAATGCCGATATATCCGATAGAAGGTACAGACCAGATAGAGAAGGTAAAAAAGTATACTACCGACCTTGAGGAAAAAGTTTTTCAAGTTGTTAAAAATGCAGTTAATAATATAAAACCTGCACAAGTATATTATGGGAAAGGATTAGTTAGGTTCGCAGTTAATAGACGCAACAACAGAGAAAGTGAAATAGAAAATCAGTTCGAGTTCAGAGGTCCGGTTGACTACTCAGTCCCTGTGTTTGTTGCAAAATTATTAGAAGATGATACTATCACTGCAATTATTTTTGGGTATGCGTGTCACGCTACAGTGTTGTCTGGGTATCAATGGTGTGGAGATTATCCTGGTTTTGCACAAGAAGAACTTCAGAACAAATTCCCAACCGCTGTTGCGGTATTCATGGCGGGTTGTGGTGCAGATATCAATCCGCTACCGAGGAGGAGGGTTTCTTTGGCTCGCCAATATGGCAAAGAGCTTGCATCAGCAGTGGAAGGGGTAATGGAGGAGGGTTTAGAAGTTTTGCCCTCCAAACTCATTACGAGGTTGAAGAGAATTACACTCGAGTTAGAGACGCCTAAGAGTAAGGAGGAACTCGAGCAAATTGCAAATGACCCTAATCAGTTAGATTATATGAGAAGATCAGCAATATATCTCTTACGCGATTTGGCAAATGGTATCCCACTCCGCACATCCTATGATTACCCAGTTCAAGTATGGAGTGTGGGAGGGACACCACTCATTGCTCTCGCTGGAGAAGTTGTAGTGGATTACGCCATTTATGTTAAACAAAGGCTTGGCAAGAATGTAGTTGTTCTGGGGTATTCGAACGAGTTAATGAGTTACATTCCTTCAGTAAGGGTGCTTAGAGAGGGCGGATACGAAGGCGACACTTCCCAACTCGAGTATGGTATGCCTGCAAAATGGAAAGAGTCCATAGAAGAACGCATCTTGAGTGCAGTTGAGTCTTTGTGGAATGAAATACAACGGTAAAAAGTATTTTGCTTAGGTTGGGATTTAGATTTTATTTTGATTTTTCTCATTTAGGATTTGAACTTAAGTAGTTGAAGATGTTAGTGGTGTTGAAATACTCTAAACAATGACAGGTCCAAATACAGGGGTGCTTCGCATTTTTTCAAAATCCAAAAGGCCTGTTGACATCTTCAATGTGTATGGATGGGTGTTTTTTGAGAGTAAATTTGCGAAATGGTATCGTAGTGGATTGGGAGGAGTGGCACAGTAAATTGAGAAAGGGTTAGGTGAGCGAAGCCTTGTAAGTGTGAATGGGGAGGTGGTTTTTCTCTAAGTCTCCTTTGCCTCAGGAGCATATTTGAGATATGCCCATATTGATATAGCATAGCAAAGTATCACAATTACGGGAATGATTATAGTGCCCCATGTAGGTTCTTCAACATTCCAAGGACCTACAGAATAATCAATATTGAGCACACCTGCTTTTCCACCCTTTGAGAAGAAGTTTTGAAGCGTACTTCCCAACAGTCCGTGAATGAATCCTAATGCAACCAGATTTCTGTTTTTGTCCTCCATGAATACATACACTAATACAATCCCTAAAATCCATGTTGCGGAGACCAACCCGTAAGAATCGATGTGAATGAGCCCGAAGCATGATGCACTCAGCGTTGCGACGAGCATCCGTTTTTTATCTTTGCAGTAAAAGTATCCGTATATAACCCCCATCGGGAAGAAAAAGACGGTAAGCCAAAACGCAAGTCTAAACCAGGTTTTTGTATCAGGAATTGCGTTTGCTCCGTAGGCTATAGATATCGCGGTACACGCAAACACAATTGCTCCTACTGCCCATATAATTCCAATTAAAATTACTTTTTTCCATTTTTCTTCGCCATTTACTACATTATTTGGATTTTTTGAGGGGGCAAAGGCTTTTCTAAGTCTTGTTCCGAAGTATGAGCTAAATAATAGTTGTTGAACAAATCCCCAGAAGACATATCCGAATACACCTATTGCCCATGTGGACAAGCTAAAATTTTCAAATGCCTTTGAACCCCTTTGTACTACAGCGGATACAATTATTACAGCCAGTAGGGGAAGTGAGACTTGCATTGCAGTTTTAAATGCGCTAAGAAAATTGTCATATCTGATAGCACAGAATGTAATAAGTGAAGATAATATAAGTCCGGTAAAGATAACAAAGATTACTCCTGGAAATTGGTGTGGTAATGTATTTACATCTATGTTTAGTCCTAATACTTTAGCTATTGCATTTAGACTGAAAAACCTTACTACATGTCGCCATTGGTAATAATTGAGAATATTAAGGGAGACAAAGACCACGAGTGATGCCAAAATGACTGAAAGCCTCCTTAAGGGTGTGCCGGTGGTGATAAGTTTCCAGTATTGGTATGGATTGCCTAATCCCCAGGATGTGGCGGTATCTGCATGCACGAATGGTGCAATAAGAAGCAGATAAGCACCACCTAACACAAGGAGAATATTCACCACTGTATTTACAGGTTTTATTTGGAGCACTACTCCAAAGGGATAAGCTACAAGCCAAAGTAGGGTAAGGATAATCAACATAACAGATATGGCTTCGATGAAATTTTCCTTTCGGGATAGTCGCTCTCTTTCCCTATCTCCTGCAACATTTTGGATGATTTTTGTGTGTTGCATTATAACTTTACCTTGCTGGTAATATTAGAGATACTTACCTATAATTGCGAGTCCTCTTGCTACCGCTGTGAATGTATCTCTTGACCTGACTTTTTCCTCTCCGTATCGCTCTTTCAACATATACTGTATTGCTGGGATTAAACAAGTTCCACCTGTAGTTAAGACTAAATTTATCTTTTCTGGTGTCATATCCGCATTTTTTTCGGCTTCTTTTAAGAGGTGCTCAATCTTTTCTAATATCTCTTCTATAATTCTTTTAAACTCTTCTCTATTTATTTCCTCTCTTATCTTTAGCTCATCATAATTGAAATCAATTACAGAAGTTTTATTAAAGCTCAGTTGTTTTTTTGCAGTCTCTACAGCGAGGTTTAGAGGATATCCACAATTCTTTTGTATTAGGAGTCTCAAAGCCCTTACCGCTTCTGGTTGAGTGCAAAAGTTTTCTATTCCTATTAACCAGTTAATAGTTTCTTCAGTATTCATTCTGTAGAGATTCTGCCAGTCGAGGACTATGTTGAGCATATGTTTAGGCAATGGAAGATTATGCGGTCCATACTTTACTTTACTGCCAAAGTAGTGGAAAAGTTTTTTTCTTATTATTTCTTTGTCGATAGCATCCCCAGCCACATTATCCCCCGTGACTGACAAAATTTCACTCTTACTTATTCTTTCTTCAATAGTATCACTTGATTCGAACTTCATAATACACACATCACATGTGCCTCCACCAATGTCTACCCCCATTACAACTTGGTCTTCAGTGGTTTCCGTGGCTAAGTATTCCACGGATGCCGCCACTGGTTCATAAAAGAATACGACTTCTTCAAAACCTGCTATTTTCGCTGCGCTTCTTAGTCGCCTTTCAGCCACCTTATCCTCAATTTCACTTGGGGAAAATCTAACAGGTCTCCCCATTACTGCTATATCAATCTCTTTCTGTAAATAATTTTCGGCTTGCTCTTTGCACTTTTTTAAGACGAATGAGACAAGTTCCTCAATTTGGTAGTTAGTCCCGAAAACATCGGTGCCTTTGTGAGTAATGTATCTAAGCTGGGTTTTGAGTGATTGAAATAGTCTGCCAGGCAGGTTTATATCCACCTTGGTTTTTAATGATATAGTCTCTAATTTATCCGGATCAATAAGGGCAGGATTATAAAATTCACTTTTGTCTGGTTCACCTCCACTTACTTTATGTATAACCATGCCTGTTTCTTCAGTTATCAGTTTGACTTCTCTACCCACATTTCGTTCTATAAACAATTTAGCCGCCTTTCTTCCTACAGAAACCTCCCCATCGGAGCTAATATATACTAAAGAGGGTAGAGAAGTAGGAGGGTCATTTTCGTGGTCTAATTCCAGAACTTGTGGGTTCTCTTTGCTGTTTATGACCGCTACGCTCGTGTTGGTTGTCCCGTAGTCTATGCCACAAGTTTGCATAGTAAAAATCCCGTTTTTGATATCGTGGAAAATTAGACTTTAGTAAAAGTGAAAAGTATACCAATTAATATGATTTGTATCAACTTATACAAGAGTTTAGAGTATACTCTCGTCGTTAGTTTAATGTACATACGATAGAAGTATTAAATCTGGTGTAGTGATTATACTCTCCTTTCATCCAAATTATGTGTTTTTTCTCACCTTTATATCCCCAAGGGATAAGGGGTCTAACATTTAGACATTTAGAATTTTTTGTTATAGGATGTGATTGCCAAGATTTTCCTTTATCTACAGTTTTCCATAGTTCTATTTCAAAAGTATTTCCTACTTCTCGGGATAAAGCCACTTCATCAGGGTTGTAATGATTCAAGGATATACCCCCTGAGTAATGAGGTTCAGGTTCTTTTGTTCCCTCGGGAGTTTGAGGAAACCATTTTCCCGCAAAGGTAATAGTACTGACCTCCCACTTTTCTCCAGTCCATCTGCCATAGCAGTAGTAATGTTTAGTTTCAGATGGCATTCTGGCAAACGCTATCACGGGTTTTCCATCCCTATCTAATGCAATGTCCCAAACCCATGCCCGTCCACCACCTTTTTTGGCATCATATACAACATCGCACTTTGAATGAGGAATAGGAAGGGCTTCTGAATCTCCTATTTCAACCCCGTTCGCAGTATAAAATTTGCCCTTTCTGTAATAAGCGTAATATATGGAATTGAATTCTTCATTTCTGGGATGGCCATCTGTGAATGCAAAGTGTATTTCGTCTTTGTTGTTTGATACTACCTTCAGATAGGGTCTGATATCCCCTGATTCTTTTCCAGTATCTTGAAATAGGATTTTAGGCTCTGACCAACTAACTCCATCTTGGGAGGTAGAAAATGTAGGTTTCCAACTTTCTCCACGCCAAAACACATAGAATCTCTTTTCTTCTGATAAATAAACTGGATGACTATAGGTTACCTTAGGCATCTTTGCTACTATAATTTCTTCTCCCCACACAGTAATATCTTCTGAAGATAATGCTTTGCAAGCGTAAATATTGTCTTTGTTGTGTTTTGTGTAAAAAACCATCAAGGTTTTGTTGGGTAGCACGAGTATAGAAGGAACATTGTGGTCATCTATATCCCAAAATTTCTTTAAAGTGTGAGTTTTAGTTTCTTTCGTATTGTGGTCGATATAGCCAATCTGTAGTTCACCTTTTGAGGTAACCCACCCTAAGTATGTTCTTTTGAATTTTCCCTCTAAGTAAACTGCTCGAGGATCTTGAAACCAGCAGTACGCCCCGGATTTTGAAATGATGAGTTCATCCGATATTAAGTTACTACAGTATTGTACTACCAGTATCAGGATATAGGTAGTAAAAAAATGTCTCTTTGAAATTGAGTAATATGTCAACATAATATTTTTGATATCTCGTTATATTTGCGTATCTTTTTTAAAAAGCGTTATTATATGTTATCAATTGTTATAGAACCACAACAATAGACAATTAAAAGGGTAGGTAATATGACAAAAGCAGTAAGGGTAGGTTTTGTTTTACTTATAGCTTTTTTAATCGGCATCGTAATGGTTTCGTGTGGGGGCAAGACTCAGCAAGCACAGACTCCTCCAGCAAAAGAGGATAAAGCCGTTTCGCCTACTCAACCCCCGACACAGGTTTCTGACCAACAAGGATCTCAGAAGGACGCAAAATCATTGGAACAGCCAGCCCAACCAGGCACTCAAGCACAGCCAAGTGTTTCTGAGGGGACACCAAAAATTGAAGCGGTAGAACCAGTTTATGATTTTGGGGAAGTACCAAATATAGATAAAGTAGAGCATGACTTCGTAATAAAAAATGTTGGCACAGGAGTGCTCCAGATTTCGAGAGTCTCCACTACTTGTGGATGCACAGTTGCTCAGCCTGAGAAAAAAGAGCTCCAGCCGGGTGAGTCCACGGTTGTGAAAGCTACACTTAATCTCACTGGTAGGAGTGGACCAATTTCTAAGTCAATAACAGTGTTTTCCAACGATCCAGATACTCCCCAGCTAAATCTCGAGTTTAGAGGCACAGCTAAATCTCTAATCGCTATGGAGCCGGATAGATTGGTTCAGTTTGGAGAATTCCCGGCGGAAGAAAAGCCAGAACCCAAAACTGTAGAAATTAAAAGTCTTCTCCCTGAACTTAAGTTCAATATAACTAAAGTAGATATGGGAGAAGATAATCCGTTTGACTACAAATTGGAGACTGTGGAAGAAGGAAAACACTATAAGATTACATTTAGTTTAGCGAGGGAACTTCCGATAAATCAGAATATTTTCAAGAGAGTAACTATTCAAACCGATGCTAACTTAGAGGGAAAACCGGAGGCTACAAATGCTCTTAGGAACTTAATGATAACTTTAGCCGCTCGGGCGCTAGGACCTATAGAAATACAACCACCTACTTTAACGGTAAGGGTAGGAGATGAGGATGAGGCTGGGGCTACTACTCCGGAAGGACAGCAGAAGCCAGGAACTTCTTTTCAATATATTAGGGTTAGAGGTATTAAGGATAAAGAGTTCAAAATCACCGAGGTTGTTCCACCAGTGCCTGAAATATCGGTTGAAATAAATCAAAGGGAGCAAGGGGACTATATACTTAAGGTTTCTAATATTCCTCGAGATGAGAGTTTAAATGGCAAAAAGCTTATTATAAAAACTACTTCTCAGTATGCTCCTGAGTTGCAGTTGGAGATAAAGACTATAAAATACCCTCCAAGAGCAAAATTATTCTCCCCGACCGGTATTACTCCTCCTCCTCCTAATATTTCAGAAGCAATGAAGAAGATGATTGAACAGCAGAAAAAAGGTGGACAGCAACAACAACCGATTTCAACGCTTGATCAACCGTCCCCTCAGAAGTTAGAGCCGTCATCTAATAATCCTCCCCAATAAGTTTAAAATTGTCAATCCATAAAGGCTAAGAGTTTTACTAATATATATAATTGAAGGGAGAAGAAGAACACTCTTGTTTGTATTTTAGAGATTAAGTTTGGTGATTAGTGGACTGCGACTAAGTTCACATCGCTTTTTTAGGAGGGAGGTAGCTATGGCTCTATTTTCATGTTCTAATCCTAATTATACTAATCTTATGGGAACTTTAGTAGATTCCATAGTTGACTTGGATAACTTTGAGAGATATAGTTAAATTTCACTCTTGAATTTTTTTATAATCAGTTACCCTCTTCAAAATTAATATAATTCCTCCATAATATAATTTTCTCTCCTTTTAGTAGGTTTAAAAACATATTTTTTCTACTAAAGTACCCCTCACTACATTTATGGGGCTTAAGGAAATTTGCGTTACTCTACCTAACCCTTATCTCAATACACTCCCTTTACTATATTGTATTAAACCTCCTCATAGCGTCTTATTTCTAATCGAATTTTATTATTTTTATGACTGGAGCAAAGGAGACTTAAAATTCAGACCCCGACTCATTCCTTTCTGTCAATGGCGTTATTAGGTCAATTTTATAATTCAATCTTTATGAAAAGATTTTAGATTATTTACACAGTTTTTTAGTACATTAACTCAATTTAAGACATATACCACGAAAGAATATCGGTATTGTATTTCTCCAGTATCAAGCAAGAGACTTAATTTTTGATAGGATATGTTCGGGGTCTAATCCTTGATATGTCATGTGCTCACTGAGGCCTCCACAGCCAGGCTTTGTTACACCTATGTAGTCATATTTGGGTGAATATCCCCGTTGAAGTAGCCAAGTTCCAAACCTTATCCCTAATCCCGTCTTTACATTTTGAGATTCTATCACAAGTACGAATTTAGAATTTCCAAGGATGGGCATAATATCTTCATCTACTACATTTAGAGTTGGTTTATTAATCAAACCGACATTGAGCCCTTCTTCTTTAGCTCTCTCTACCGCGTCAAGTGCCCTATACAGCATATCCCCATAGGAGACTACATATCCTAACTCTCCTTCTCTTATAACCTCGTCTTTCCCAGGAATGAATTTATAATCGCCGTCATAAAACTTGGAGCCATCTTCCTTGCAAATGAAAGGCACTTTACTTCTGGTTGTAAAAATGAATCTTATTCCCTCATCATTCCATATTTTGAGTATTATAGCCTTGAGTTGTAAAGCGTCTGCGGGAAAGTAAAGTTTAGTGGTATCTCCTTCTGGGACCCCATTGTCAGCAAAGAATATGTTTATGCCATAGTGACAAGTATTGTCCGCTATTTCATCTATTCCAGCATGAGAGAAGTGACATATTAGATTAGCTTTGTTCAGTCTTGCCATGGTGAGTTCAGAGATAACCATTTCCAGAAATGCAGAGAAAGTGCTGAATATGCCTTGTTTCCCGAGTTCGAATCCAAACCCCGCCGCACAAGAGAAATTTCCTCTTTCTTGGACTCCTCCGTTGATGAATACTTCAGGGTGGGCTACTCTAATTGCTTTTATTCCAGTTGAACCTTCTAAATCAGAGTCAATAACGAGAAGTTTTTTCTCTTTTTTTATCTCAGGGTGATTGGTTATCAAATCTCTTACAATATTTCCAAATTCCGTTCTATTACTTGCTTGTTCCTTTGTTGATCCCCTATAAATTCTGGTAGAAGAAGATTTCTCTATTTTCTGGATGAACTCTACGATCTCTGGCATATTCCGTTTTGTGAAGTAGGCAATTGCGTTATCTTTACTTATTACATCATGTCCTGCGTTTGAGCCTTCTATCCCGGGGACACCAGGTGCCATAATTCTTTTGTTTACGAGAGCGACGGGTCCTTGAGTTCGAACCGCATTGATCATCCTTTTCGCAAGTGATTCAACATCCTCACCATTCCCTATATCTACTGTTAGTCCGTGACCGGCTAATGTCTTTGCAATATCATAACCAGGGAGGTATTTTGAAGGATGTCCTGAGATTGTTACATCATTATCATCAATACACAATTTTATGTTTATCTTTTGCGCAACTGCAAGCCTTGCTGCTTCGGCGTCGTTGCCCTCTTGCTGAGACCCATCGGAGCCAAGAAGAAAAACAACTTTATCTGGATTGGCGAGTGCTACTCCGTTAACAAAGGGCCAGAGATGTCCCAATCTACCCGAGGCGAATTTTATGCCAAGTTCTGGTTCAATTTCAGGGTGACCGTATAGTCCGCTATAAGCTTCCCGATATTTAAGGAGTAAGTCAAATGGAATAATCTTATTAAAAGCGGACATTGCATATTGGATGGCTACTCTGTGTCCCGCTTCATCGAAATATATAGGATATATTTTCTCTGAGCCTTTTATGAAACTATCCAATATTAAAACTTCTGGAACTATGCTGTAAGCACCTCCCGTATGGCCTGCAAGTCCTTTTATACCCGCTACAGCGGTAAACAATATAATAGTATCTCGAACTATTTGTATGTTAGTTTTCAGTTGCTCTATTTTTTCAGGAGTAAATTCTTGTTCAAAAGGGTTAACTACAATTGGTTTATATTTTGATACATCCAAAGGAAAATTCATAATATTTTCCTCCTTATAGTTTAAGATTTTTGGAAAATTCAGTCAGGAGTAAGATACTATATCAAAAGGATATAAGTTTCTTCTAATGGAAATAAAAGGAAGTTAGTGAACCGTAGTTGGTTGAAAGTCGTTATATAATATGATAAACTAATTATTGTTAGCATTCTAACTTAGTGAGTGCTAAAAAGTTGTAGACATGGCTACGAACTTTCCAAAACTAAATGAGAGAGAAGAAGAGATTTTAGAGGCGGTAGTGCATTTATACATAACCACCGCGGAGCCTGTAGGATCCCGCACCGTAGCAAAGCGTTTAAATCTTCATCTTAGCCCTGCTACAATAAGAAATGTGATGGCGGATTTGGAGGAGATGGGATATTTAACTCAAGTCCACACAAGTTCGGGCAGGGTTCCTACAGACTTAGGATATAAATATTATGTTTCAAAGTTGATGAAGGTTCAGGAGCTTACCATAGCAGAGCGTCAAAAGATTGAGCAAGAACTTACTAAAAAACTTGACTCTGCGGAGCAGATACTTAAACATACGAGTCAATTACTTGCATTGGCAAGCCATCAAGCTGGTCTTGCGGAGTTGCCAAATGAAAAAAATGCTGTAATTAGAAGAATTGATTTAATTCCTTTGGGAGAGAAACAAGTT
This sequence comes from Candidatus Hydrogenedentota bacterium, assembly GCA_026415215.1. Lineage (GTDB taxonomy): Bacteria > Hydrogenedentota > Hydrogenedentia > Hydrogenedentales > Hydrogenedentaceae > Hydrogenedens. Next base: position 4,095 of record JAOAHN010000076.1, on the reverse strand, counting down.
GCGGTGGTTATAGTTGACAGCTTTGCAGGGGTTCATTCTTCTTTATTTACTTTTGAAGAAACTGTTCCATCTCAAATAATTGAGCCTCTAAACAAATTTTTGAATGAGGCATTATTCGATGTTTCTCTGGATAGGATAAGTGTGGTATTAAAAGAAAATTTAAGGAAGTTATTTGACGAGCGTAGAAAATTCCTCGAGATAGCATTTAGGATATTGTCTAAGATTGAACCTTCAAGCTCCCATATGATTCTCGAGGGTGCAAACAACTTATTTGACCAACCAGAGTTTCAAGAGCCGGGTAAGATTAAGAGTATATTTGGTATAATTGAAGACCCTACTCCTTTGGTAAAGGCGTTAAGGGAATCTCTTGCTCGTGGTGAAAAACAAAGACAAACAGTGTTAATAGGTTCCGATGCTAATATTAAGAACACGGAAGAATTTAGTGTGGTTGCTTCTCCGTATATGTTAGAAAACCAAGATACACCTATCGGATTTGTAGGTGTGCTTGGACCTAAAAGGATGCCCTATGAAAAGATCTCAGCTATAGTGGATTATACCGCTTCAATGGTGGGGAAGATGTTATCCAGATTCTGGCGGTGATGGTATGGTTATGTTGTCCCGAAATATAGAAATTTCCGAAGGAACTCATTCTATAGAGTTCGAGGAGAGAAAAATAGTATTTAAGGAAAGGAGTTATGGAAAATAAGAATTCTGAATTGGAGAAAAAACTCGAGCTAAAAGAAGAAAGCACAGCTCCTGATTCAGAAATAGTCGAGCAGACCTCTGCTTTACCTACAGCATCCATGGGCGGTGAAGCGGAAGAGCATCCGCCTGAAGAAAAGCAAGGCTCTGTATCTGTAGAGATAGTTGTAAAATCTTTAGAGGAAAAAACCAAAGAAGCTGAAGAATTAAGAGATAAATGGTTAAGGGTGTGTGCAGAATTTGACAATTATAGAAAGAGGGTTCAAAAGGAAATAAGAGAAGTTAGAGAGTTGGCTACGGAGGCGCTAATAAAGGACCTGTTACCTGTTCTGGATAATTTTGAGAGGGCACTTCAGCATGCTCCGGATCCTGAAGACCCGTTCGTAGAAGGGGTTAGGATGATATTTAACCAATTGAATGAGGTATTGAAGGAGAGAGGTGTTGTGTCGATTGAAGCGGGTGGGCAGATGTTCGACCCGAATGTTCACGATGCACTTGCTCAAGTGGAGAGTGCCCTACCTGAAGGGACGGTAGTTCAGGTATATGAGCGTGGATATAGGATGGGTAATCATCTTTTAAGACCTGCAAAGGTGGTGGTGAGTAGAGGATTGAGTTCAGAAGTTTCGGGCGGAGAAGAGGGCAAGCTTAACAATATCGATAATAGTGATAATAATGATAAAATTGTCAACAAAGAATAGGATAATGATGTTAAATATATAGAACTTTATAGAACTTTGAAGAATCAAAAGGAGGTAGATGATTATGGGAAAAGTAATAGGGATTGACTTAGGGACTACTAATTCGTGTGTGGCGGTTATGGAAGGAGGGGAGCCGGTGGTGATAGCAAATGCAGAGGGTAGTCGGACTACTCCCTCAGTGGTTGCATTTACAAAAGATGGTGAACGATTAGTTGGCGCGGCTGCTAAACGCCAAGCTATAACTAATCCGCAAAATACAATTTTCTCTATAAAGCGTTTTATGGGTCGCCGTTATCATGAGGTATTGGATGAAATCAAGCGTGTTCCATATAAGGTTACCGAGGCGTCTAATGGAGACTGTCAAGTAGAGGTTATGGGACGGACTTATAAACCGCCTGAGATATCTGCGATGATTCTCCAAAAGATGAAGGAAACAGCGGAGACTTATTTAGGACATGAAGTAAAGCAGGCAGTAATTACTGTTCCTGCATACTTCAACGATTCTCAGCGTCAAGCTACTAAGGATGCTGGTAGAATTGCTGGTTTAGAGGTTTTGAGGATTATTAATGAGCCTACCGCTGCGGCCCTTGCATACGGGTTGAACAAGAAAAAGAACGAAAAAGTTGCTGTGTATGACTTGGGTGGCGGAACATTTGATATTTCTATTTTATCCATTGTGGAAGATAGTTTTGAGGTATTGAGTACAAACGGAGATACTCATCTTGGAGGAGACGATTTTGACCAGAGGATAATAGATTGGCTCGCAAGTGAATTTTTAAAGGACCATGGAATCGACTTACGAAAGGATCCCATGGCTCTTCAAAGATTAAAAGAGGCTGCCGAGAAAGCAAAATGTGAACTTTCTACTCTTATGACCACTGATATAAACCTTCCATTTATAACTGCAGATGCTTCTGGACCTAAACATTTAAATTACACTCTTACGCGAGCTAAATTAGAACAATTATGTGAAGACCTGTTAGAAAGGACAAAGAAACCTTGTTATCAGGCTCTTAAAGATGCAGGCTTAGAGCCGAAGGATATTGATGAAGTCATTTTAGTAGGCGGAATGACAAGAATGCCAGCAGTTATTCGGCTTGTTACTGAATTATTTGGTAAAGACCCCCATCGCGGTGTGAATCCCGATGAAGTAGTTGCAGTGGGAGCTGCGATTCAGGGTGGTGTATTGGCTGGAGAGGTTAAGGATATATTGTTATTAGATGTGACGCCTCTGTCTCTTGGTATTGAGACCCTTGGCGGAATTTGCACTAAAATTATCGAGCGAAATACTACTATTCCTGTGAGCAAACGCCAGATCTTCACCACAGCTACTGACAACCAAACTGCGGTTACAATTCATGTGCTACAAGGTGAGCGTGAAATGGCAAAAGATAATAGGACTTTGGCAAAATTTGACCTCGTAGGAATTCCACCTGCTCCAAGGGGAGTTCCACAAATAGAGGTTACTTTTGATATAGATGCTAACGGAATTCTACATGTATCCGCTAAGGACCTTGCTACAGGTAAAGAGCAATCCATAAGAATTCAGAGTTCGAGTGGTCTGACTGAAGAAGAAATACAACGAATGATAAAAGAAGCTGAACAACATGCCGAAGATGATAAGAAGCGCAGGAAGGAGGCGGAGATTCGAAACAATGCGGATGCTTTGTTGTATAGCACTGAGAAATTGCTAAAAGAATATGGGGATAAAGCTCCCCCTGCTCAGAAAGCTGAAGTAGAGTCTGCTCTGCAAGCACTAAAGAAAGCTTTGGAAAATAATAACATTCAGGAAATAGAGTCTGCTATGAATAAGGTAACTACAGCTACCCACAAATTGACAGAAGAGATGTACCGCTCAGCAACTGCAGGTAGAACGACAGAGGATGGTAGTTCAAGCTCATCTTCGGGTTTTTCTGAAACGAAAAGGGACTCTGGCGAAGGAGGAGGTAGAGTTGTAGATGTGTAATGTGTGTTGATGTAAGAAAAAATACGGGTCAGAGGTAAATCATAACCGGTTAGTTTTAAAATAGATAGTAAGATTAAATTGTTGCTATGATTCGTGGTAAGGATTTATACGAAATACTTGGGGTTCCTCGTAACGCTACTCAAGAGGAGATCCGCCGTGCTTATTTAAACTTAGCTCGTAAGTATCACCCTGATCGAACAGGTGGAGATAAGGAAGCGGAGGAAAAACTCAAAGAAATTAACGCAGCTTATGACATTCTTAAAAATCCCGAGAAAAGGGCTATGTATGATAAATACGGAACGGTAGATGGACAACCGTTTGGTGGTGGTACATATACAGGAGATTTTGGAGGTTTTACAGGTGGTTTTTCTGAGGGATTTGGTGGAGGGTTCGAGTCGCCATTTGATGATTTGTTTGAGATGATATTTGGGACAGGCACGAGAAGAGGAGCAAGAAGGTCTACCGCTCAAAGAGGAAATGATGTTGAGACAACATTGACCATTACTCTTAAAGAATCAGCCAAGGGTGTTAAAAAGAGGGTTAGATATACATGTAGGGAAAACTGTCCAGATTGCAATGGAACAGGTTCAGCACCTGGTTCTCGACCTGAAGTGTGTCCACAATGTGGGGGCACAGGTCAAGTGAGAACTACCCATGGATTCTTTACTGTAAGTAGGACTTGCCCTCAATGTCGTGGTGCAGGAAAGTACCTGTCTCTTATACACATCT
>JAOAHN010000044.1 GCA_026415215.1 Candidatus Hydrogenedentota bacterium | reverse complement strand
TCGTGGGCTCGGAGATGTGTATAAGAGACAGGTGCAGGAAAGTTCATATCTAAACCGTGTGGCAAATGTGGAGGAGAGGGTAGGGTAATAGTTACGCGAGAAAAGGAAGTTAATGTGCCACCAGGAGTAGATACTGGCACTCAATTAAGGTCTGTAGGTGATGGTGAACCAGGTATTGGAAGTGGACCGCCGGGTGATTTGTATATAACGCTTAAGGTCAAAGACCATCCTCTATTTGAAAGAAAGGGAGATGATTTGTTCTGTGAGGTTCCTATTACTCTATCTCAAGCGATAATGGGAACTACTATACGGGTGCCTACTCTGATAGATGGAGATATTGATCTTACAATTCCAGAAGGGACCCAGTCAGGTGACTTGTTGAGAAAGAGGGGTTTGGGCATGCCAAAGTTGAATGGAAGGGGGAGAGGAGATCTCTACTACAAGATCCTGGTGGAGATGCCAATAAGGCTTTCTAAGCGTCAACAGGATTTGTTAAGAGAGATCGATGACTTATCTACTTCAAAAAACTATCCGAGGCATTGGAAGTTTAAGGAACTTAAGGACCAAAATTTCGATTAATTTGTACTCCTGAGGTTGTAAAATGGCTACCAGTGGAGTCGAGATTTTAAAGTAGAGAGGATTTAGAGTGGCTTTTGTTGTCTGTGAACCATGTATTAAATGTAAGTATACGAATTGTGTGGATGTGTGTCCTGTAGCGTGCTTTAGAGAGGGGAGTGTAATGCTCGTAATAGATCCTGATGAGTGTATAGACTGTGCTGTGTGTGTGGATGAATGCCCTGTGAGAGCCATTTATTCTCAGGATGAGGTTCCGGAAAAGTGGAAAGATTTTATTGAGATTAACAAAACTTACTCAAAGATCTGGCCAATAATTCTTACTCATAAATCCCCTCTTCCAACGGCAGAAGAATTTAGAAATATTACTAATAAAAGGGCATATTTTGATTCTTCCCCTTCTTCCCAACATTAGAAAATAGATTTGTATCAGGAATTCTTTATTTAGTAAAGTTTTCAATTTTAGAAAATCTATGTGTATTTCTTGAAGGAGAGCTTTTATGAGGAATGACAAGATAGAACAGAAATTTGTATATTTCATTTCAAATACTCACTGGGATAGGGAGTGGTTAAGTTCCTTCCAAGAAACGCGATTACAATTGGTAGATTTTTTCAAGAAGCTATTGAACATATTGGAGAACTATGACCACTACAAAGCATTTGTTTTAGATAGTCAGGTAGCGCCAGTTGATGATTATTTGGAAATATGCCCAGAAGACTTGGAAAGGATAAAAACTCAAGTAAAGGCAGGTAGGCTACTTATAGGCCCTTGGTATACCTGTCCGGAATGTTTTCAAGTAAGTGGCGAGTCCATAATAAGAAATCTGCTCTACGGTCATAAGATGGCATCTGTTTACGGTGGAGTGATGAAAGTTGGGCATACCCCTTTCTCCTACGGACAGATTTCTCAATTACCTCAGATTTACAATGGTTTTAGCATAAGAGTAGCGCTATACTATCACGGTGTTAGTCATAATGAAGTGTCAAATGAATTTTGGTGGGAAGGTGCTGATGGAACAAGAATTTTAGCTACTCAGATGAGTAGTGAAGCAAGATACAATTTTTATCATAGAGTTTATAGGCCAGCAGTATTTGGTGAAGAACCTAACGATAGAAGTTGGGAGTGGGAAAGGGGACAATTGCCTTTTAAACTTGCGGGTTTAGAGTCACAGTATGATCATTACTTTTTGCTGAAACCTCAAAAGGAGCTCGATGAGGCTGAACTCAAAGAAAGAGTAAAGAGGCTTTTTAAAAAGGAATGTGAGGTATCTTTATCTCGGCATATCTTGTTTATGATGGGACACGATTTTAGTTTTCCAGATGAATTAGAAATATGTTTAGTTAACGAAGTTCAGAAAGTTCTTGAAGAACATGTAGTTGAACATGCAAACTATCATAAATTTGCGGACAATCTTATAAAAGATGCAAATAATCTGAATCTGCCCGTGTTGAGGGGGGAACGAAGGACTCCTAAACCAATGCCGAAGCGACTTCACTTGTATAGTGATGTTTTGTCAAGTCGTGTGAGAATAAAGCAAAACAATTACTATGCTGAAAGAGATTTAATTAAATTAGGAGAACCTATGTGCGTTCTTGCTTCCATTTTAGGGATGGAGTTTCAAAGTTCTGTATTGGATCTGGCATGGAAAGAACTCCTTCGCTCCCAGGCTCATGATACTATATCTGGCTCCGGGGTGGATATAATCGAGTTGGATGCTCTGTCTCGTTTTAGACAAGTAAGAGAGATATCTAAAGCTGTAGTTAAAAAGTCTACCGCTTACATTCAATCTCGCTTGAAATTGGAAGGTGACAAAGATGATGTGTTTCTAACTGTATACAACCCCACTTCTTTCGATAGAAAAGAGGTGCTCGAATGCGTATTAGACATACCTTCTGTTAAAAACATTGATAAGCTTATTCTCAAAAATATTCATACAGGAGAAGAACTTCCAGTATTCATAAAGTCGCGTAGGTCTGCTATTGGCGTAGTTAGGAGTTATGAAAATGCTCCTCATGCGATGGACATAATGAAGTATCATGTAGTTTTTTCCACAGATAATATACCCTCTTATGGATATAGTTCTTATATAGTTAAATCCTCCAAGAGAAAAGTAAGTGGTTCATTACTGACGGGGGATAGAACCGTTGAGAACAGACATTTTAGACTAGCAATAAGGGATGATGGAACTTTTGATATATTTCACAAAGATTCAGAAAAAATCTATTGTGGACTTGGTTACTTGATTGATGATGGGGAAGCGGGACATGCCTGGATGAGAGTAAGTCCTGCATACGATGAGGTTGTAGATAGTCGTCCTATTGCAAAATACATCTCACTTGTGGAAGATACACCTTTCTCGGTTACCTACTCTATTAAGTTCAAAATGGAGGTGCCGGCGAGATTGGAAAGTGGTGAAGAGGATATATGTGATCGACTTGACGGCGTTTGGAATAATTCAAAAAGAAGCGTGGAGAAAGTTCCCCTTGATGTAGAGATCAGATTAACCGTTTTTGCTGAGTTACCCTCTATAAAGTTGGTAGTTAGGGTTAATAACATAGCTCGCGACCACAGATTGAGGATAGCATTTCCGTCAAACTTAGACACTGAGATAGTAAGAGCAGAGAGTGCTTTTGATATAGTTGAAAGAGAAATTGTCCCTAAACAGAATAGCCCTTGGTCTGAAGTCGAACATGCTACATTCCCGTTAAATAGATTTGTGGACTTAGATGATAAATGGGGAGGATTAGCCATTATAACAGAAGGGTTAAAAGAATATGAGGTGTCTAAAGACCCTACGAGGACTATATTCATCACTTTACTTAGGGCTTATACTATGCACCTTGCTACAGTGGCACGGAAATGGGACTCCCGTCCTGATATGGTTCTATCTCAATCTCCAGGTGAGCACGAATTTGTAATTTGGATTTACCCACATGCGGGTGGGACTATAAAGGGCAGAGTTCCACAAGAGGTTGAAAGGATTTATTCTCCTTTAATTCCCGTGCAATCTGGCAAAAATGAGGGAGATTTACCCCCTATGAATTCATTGTTAGGAATCTCTCCCGATATCATAATTGTGTCTGCCCTTAAATTTGCAGAAGATAAAAATGGATATATCCTTAGGGTTTATAATCCATCTCCGGAGAGTGTAAACACCATACTTAAGATCAACTTTCCTGTGAAAGATGTTTTTGAGGTTACTCTTGAAGAGTCGGTTATACAGAGGCTCGAGAGAATCTCGGATGATGAAATACAGTTTTATGTACCCTCGAAGAAGATAGTTACTCTTAAATTATTAGTGTAATTTCCTGTTTATTCTCTAAGTAGGACCTCGCAAGCAAGGTGAATTCTATCGAGAACTTTTCTAAAAAACTTGTTTCTTCGAGCAAATTCTCTAAGGTAAATAATTGCTTTCCTTTCTAATAGATAGCGATTAAGTTTTTGTTTTTTTTGCCTTACTACGATACCTTTTGCATCTTCCAGAGGTTTCCATATAGTCTCTTTTGGGTATCCGAAAATTTCAAGATCTTCATCAGCGATTCTCTCTATTATCTCTCTCATCATCTTGAGTTTTTCAGGATCTGATGAAAGTTCTTCTACCCACTTTTTGAGGGAAGAAGTAGTAGGTCTGGTATGTTGCTTTACACCCAGAGGGTCTCCCAACCCTTTTTTATGTTCTTCATCTTGCATTTTTCCATATTCTATGGCTTCAGGCTCATAGGGAACATCAATGAATTCACATATCTTTTCAAACCACATCTCCGGTTCTTTTACCAAGTCTTCATATTTAATGTGGAATAAGTCCACTTCTTTTTTTCTCAGGAAATCAGCAATCACAGGAATGTACCTGTTAAGGATTGGGTTATGTGCTTGAGCAATTTTATAATTGCCATCAAAAAAAGAATTGGCGAAGGAAGAAAAAGTAGCGATAGGATGCCTCGTAAGTATTATGTATTTTGCATCAGGATATACTTTTGCAATGAATGGTAAAACAAGGGAATACGCGGGAGTTTTGTCAAGACAAATTTTCTTGTTACCTTTTGCTTGAAGATATCTGCTGTATAGCACATCACAATAAGCCCTGCATGCTTCCCAGTAGTCTTTCTCTTTGTTAGGTAGTTGTTGAACAAAGAGTTTTTGTGCTTCTGCAGATAAAATATGGTCATAAGGAGCCTTATCTACTTTGTCCCACACTCCGAGGTATGCAAGGGGAGTAAGTATATGTGGTTCTGGACCTCCCTGAATCATCGAGTGTGAAGAAAGCATGTGCTCTAACATTGTAGTTCCGGAGCGTGGCAATCCTACTAAGAACAGCATTTTATAGTCTGCCATATTTCAGTGTCCTTTTATGGGAAAGTTATTTGTAAGGTAAAAGTAAATTATAATATGTTTTCCTCTGTTTATTCTTATTAGAAATTATTTAGGAGAGAAATAATGGCTTATAAATGGATAATTAGTGATATAGATGGATGTTTATCACCTGAGGGATCGTATGGTTGGAATTGGGAAAATTTTAAATTGCTTGTGGATTTTTTTAATTCCCGAAAAAAAAGGAATGGAAAATACCCCGTTCCACTAATTTTGTGTACTGGCAGACCTCAACCTTATGTAGAAGTGTGGGCTAAAATATTAGACCTCAGGGCACCCTTGATTTGCGAAAACGGAGCTGTAATTTATTACCTTCCTACTAACACTTCTATTTTTGGGCCTGGCATAACTATTGAGAAGATAGAAGGCTTGAGAAAGGTTAGGAGGTATATAGAAATGAAAGTTTTACCTTCATATCCAGATGTAGTATACCAGTTTGGAAAGGAAGCTCAAATATCTCTCTTTTCGGAAAATCCAGAAGTTTTCGGGAAAATAAAAGAAGAAATTCTTGATTTTGTGGGAAGACTGGGTGGACCTGAACTTGTAATTCAACCGAGTCATTTCTACCTAAATATTTCGCTTGCTGGAGTGAATAAAGGTGAGGCTATAAAGATGGTATATGATGAAGTTGGCATTAATAAAATGGAGTGTGTGGGGATTGGGGATACATTAGGAGATTTGCCTTTAAGAGAAAATGTGGTTTTTTTTGCGTGTCCCAATAATGCACAAACTGAAGTTAAGGAAGTTGCTGATTATGTTTCCCCCTATTCCGACATGCTTGGGGTACTTGATATTCTTAAATTGGATGAGTTTAAGGAGGTGTGGGGAGAGTAATCTTAAGATATATTAATTCTGTGTCACACCTCTGAACATAAAGTATACCGCGCCAACAAGACAGAGGGAAGCCCAGAGGAAATCGAGAGTGAGTTTCTCTTTCATATATAAGATTGAAAAAAGTGCGAATACAATCATTGTGATAACTTCTTGGGTTACCTTTAATTGACCAAGCGTGAAAAATTGAAAACCAATTCTATTCGCTGGCACTTGGAGGCAGTATTCAAGAAAAGCTACGCACCAACTAAGTAAGATAGCTATTATTAACGGTTTGTTTTTGAGGTCTTTTAGATGGCCATACCAAGCATAGGTCATAAAGATATTAGATGCGAAGAGCAATATCAAGGGCAAAAAGCGATACCACATATTTATAATTTCCTATGAGTTGCAGATAAACAATTATTAGATGAGAGGATGGAGATTTTATCATATTGAATTTTTAGGTTTCATTTTGAGACTTTGTCAATATGGGTGATTAAAAATGGGTTAAAAGGTTGGTGTATAATTTCTCTCGCATTATCTTTTCACCGGTTTTCTGCATTACTTATAAGAATTGAAGAAAGGGATTTTGGAATGGGTGAATGTATAAAAGCTACAAATATAACATGGCACCATGGGAGTGTTAATCGAGAGGACAGGGAGAAAGCAAATGGTCACCAAGGGGCAGTAATATGGTTAACAGGATTGCCCTCTTCAGGAAAATCTACCATAGCTCATGCTTTAGAGTATGAACTCTTTCGTCGTGGGTGTAAGACCTATGTTCTTGATGGTGACAACATAAGACACGGGCTGAATAAAGACCTTGGCTTTTCTCCAAAGGAGAGGGAGGAAAACATTAGAAGAATAGGTGAAGTGGCAAAGTTGTTTGCTGATGCTGGATTAATTGTGATAACAGCATTTATATCCCCTTATCGTGCAGACCGTGATAGAGCAAGGAGACTCAATCCTAAAAACTTCGTAGAAGTGTATGTTAAATGTGATTTATCAATATGCGAACAGCGAGATCCAAAAGGACTGTTCAAGAGAGCAAGAAAGGGAGAGATCCCAGAATTCACTGGTATATCAGCTCCCTACGAAGAGCCGGAAAATCCTGAAATAGTGATTGACACGGGCATATTGTCTGTTGAGGAATGTGTAAACCAGATTATTCGATATCTTGAAAAAGAAAATATAATTAAAAAAACTTGAATTAATTTATCACACTATAATAAGTTAACAGCAGAGATCTTATCTGCTTTAGTTCTCGAGGGGAGAAAATTAAAATAGTGTGTATATTGTTTAGTTACCCTCCTGTTAATGTTTAATTGTCAACTCAGATAGGATTTGTGTGCATTTGAAAAAAATCCCCTCCCCCTTCTTTTTGCCTCGGCATACACTCTCTAAGAGTGCTACATATTAGCATTTATCTATTAATATTAATTTAAGTCTATTCTGATGAGGCCAAAGCTTAAGAAGTATATAAGGTCCTCCAGCAGTTCCAGAATAGACATGACAATGTCGTCAATGGAATCAATAATGAAATCTAACATCTTTTTCACCTCCTTTCTACAATATCTATGTTCTCTACTGATATATAACACTTTAGACAATAAGTTTTGTTACAAATATTAAATCTTATTGGGATCTTCTCATCCTATTTCAGTTGTAACATTAGAGTTTTGAATATCTTAGAAATAAGTCTTACATTTGCAGGAAATGGTGTTGATAGGTGTTGGTCCAGAGGTTCTGATAGTTATTAAGTTCACTTATTTATGTAGGTATATTTGACAATTCGGATTTGTGAAATTATTTGCTGTGTTTATTGAAGATAGAATCAATCATATATTTGTGTATTAGGACCTTGTGATAGCTTTCGTGATGAGTATTTAAATGCAAAGTTCCTATAAGCCACCAGATTTTTAGCATTATTTGGTTAAAGCTTTGGCTACAGCCTTATGCCAGCCCTCTAAAGCGGATAGTCTCTGGTCTTCAGACCATTTGGGCTCAAAGATTTTAGATACTTTCCATTTTGCTTTTAACTCATCTTGACTTTTCCAGAAGCCTGTTGCGAGCCCCGCGAGGTAAGCACAGCCTAATGCTGTGGTTTCAAGGGTGTGTCCACGAATGACTGGTTTTCCAAGGATATTAGCCTGGTGTTGAAGCAGAAAGTTATTTCCCGCTGCTCCACCATCAACTCTAAGTTGAGAAATAGAAATTTTTGAATCTTGTTCCATAGTGAAAACGACATCAGCGGATTGGAATGAAATGGATTCAAGAGCAGCCCGCACAATATGTGCCTTAGATGTGCCTCTTGTTATTCCACAGATAATCCCTCTTGCATGCATGTCCCAGAAAGGAGCGCCTAATCCTACAAATGCGGGCACAAGGTATACACCTCCTGTATCAGGGACGGAATTGGCGATTTCTTCAGTTTCACTTGCAGAGTTTATTATCTTTAGCTCGTCTCTCAGCCATTGGACTACTGCTCCACCTACGAATACACTTCCTTCCAAGGCATAAGTAATCTTATTACTGATTCCCCATCCAATAGTAGTCAAGAGACCATGCTCAGAAGTTGGGGCAGATTCACCTGTGTTCATTAATAAGAAACACCCTGTTCCGTATGTATTTTTACATTCCCCTGTATTGTAGGCAGTTTGTCCGAATAGGGCAGACTGTTGGTCTCCTATGAGTGCAGAGACAGGTATTGGTTTTCCTAAAATTTCAGTAACTCCGTATATATGGGAGCTTGGATAAACTTGAGGTAAAATCGCTCTTGGTATTTTCAATAATTGGAGAATAATGTCATCCCAATCCAAAGTGTGAATGTTGAAAATGAGAGTTCTTGATGCATTGGAATAGTCCGTGGCGTGTTCACCAGTAAGTTGATACAATAGCCAACTGTCAATGGTTCCAAAGGCAATTTCTCCTTTCTCTGCTCTATTTCTAACCCCGGAAACATTGTCTAATATCCAGCGAATTTTAGTGCCCGAGAAATAAGCATCTATAACTAACCCTGTCCTTTTCCTTATTTCTGATTCTGTTCCTTCTGCTTTAAGCTGTTCACAAATCGACGCAGTGCGTCTGCATTGCCATACAATAGCAGGATAAACAGGAGAACCAGTTTTTTTATCCCATATAACAGTTGTCTCTCTTTGATTTGTAATTCCAATACCTGCTATTTCGTCTGCACTTACTCCACCTTTTTTTAATACAGCTCTCGCAGTGGAGAGTTGAGTATTCCAGATTTCATAGGGATCGTGTTCTACCCAGCCGGGGCGAGGATAATATTGTTTGAATTCCTGCTGTTCTACGGCTACTACATTTCCCTCGTAGTCAAAGAGTATGCTTCTGGAACTTGTAGTCCCTTGGTCTAATGCAAGAACAAATCTCTTAGCCATATCTCTGCCCCTTTCGTTGCTCGTAGAGTTGTTCTAAATTATTTTCATTATGATGAGCATGTTTCAAATTGTTCACATTCAGTTTGTTGAAAATCTCAGACTTGTTTATAAAAAATAATTATTCAGATTTCGAGTGAAAAATATTAGAAAAGGAGAGTCTATGAAGTTTTTAGGGAAGTTCTTAAGTGTTATGAGAAGAAGTTTAAACTTAAAAGAATTTGTACTCCCCACTATTCGCACAAGGAATTTGATACTTGAAGATGAGATGGGTAATAAGAAGGCAGAGTTATTCACTGATAACGAGGGAAATGTAGTTCTTAGGTTTGTAGATAAGACCGGTCAGTGCAGGTTATTCGTGGGTTTAACCCCGGATGGAACACCAAGGATAGGGTTAACTTATGGAAATGGTAAGGGTTCCATTCAACTCGAGGCTAATGATAAGCTTAACAGTTCGGCAATAGTTTTTTGTGGTCCAGAGGGTAGGCCACAAATTCTTTTAGGTATAGCCAATACAGGACTTCCAGCATTAGGTTTGTACAATAAAGATGGGAAACTTATATTCCCTAATTTAGGGAGTATCTCTGAAACAGAGGGGAGAAAAGGTTTTGGACATGTGTTTTCAGAAAACTAACTCATGGATATTAGAATTTTTGAGACTTTGTATTTTATGCGAAGGGTTTGTTTTTAGGAGGATTAATCCAATCCAGCTTCTTTAGATTTGTTCGCTACCAAAGAGTAGATGCTCAATTTTCTCTAATTCCCCTGATTTTTTAGTTTTCGGCTTAAATTATAATGGATATAGTATTTAGTATAGAGAAATGTAAAATATGTTCTTTAAATGGTTAGAATGGTGTTAAGTAAAGATTCAGTTAGAGAGGGTTTTGTATATTTCAGTATATAAGTAAAGCTGTTAGGTTGCTCTAATTTAAAGAGAAAATTTCAGTGGAGGTTGAAAATAAATAATTCTATCTTGACAAAGTAAAAATAGTATGTTAAACTATTACCCGAGTTAAGTATTTTTCAGTAAGGAAAAACTTAGAATGAGGGTTGAGGCAAAGAGTAATAAAGGTCGTAGGATAGAGTGGGAAGATTCAGGGGTTGGTCTTATTTCTTTTGGGAGATTATATTTTTTTGAGATATAAGTTTGGGCTGTTTTAAAACCAAAAATTTAAGAGAAGGAGTAATACTATGAACACACTGAAAAGGGTAATCGGTTTCCAATTATGCCTTTGGTGTCTTTTTTTAGGAGCGTGGGCAGATGCCCCAGC
>JAOAHN010000033.1 GCA_026415215.1 Candidatus Hydrogenedentota bacterium | reverse complement strand
AAATAAGAGTAGATCACAAAATGATTATATTGATTTTATCATCAATTACAAATACCAACCATATATAACAATTCAAGTCATATATTGCCCAGCAAGGTTAGTAAAATTATTACAACCATGATTCTATACTCATGACTTGCTTTCATTTATTGACCACTGCCAGATACTCCAAATATTTCATGCGAACGCTTTGATTTGACAAAACTTGTTTTTTCTCCCTACGATATGGTAGCATTTCTCCACTAATTTGAGCAAGGGGCTCAAATGGTTAAACAAACACTAAACTAAAGGAGGAGAGTTTTATGAAAAGAAGTGTTCTATTGGGTATTGCAATTCTTGCAGTCGCAGTTTTACAAGGATGTAGTTCGGACCCAGACTACAGACTAAATGGAACCTGGGGCGGAAAATCCTATGTTGATGGAGAATACATAGGAACGGCAGAATGGGAGTTTGACAAGGGAGAAACAGATCTTGAGTGGAATCTTCCTAACGGAACCGCTGTTCTTTCAGGGGAGTATAGCACTGATGCATCTATCTTCTCAAAAGGTCCCCATGATATCGATTTCGAATGGGATGGCGGTGGCGAAGATTCAGGTGAGTACGAATTTAATAGAGGACTTTTCCCTAAAGAAGTGACTTTCACATTTTCATACGATGCAGAAATCGTGTTTGAACTCGAAAAGGAATAAGTGCTATTTTCTTTCTCTTCGAGATAGTGAAACAAGTATATTAAAGTTGCTTTATAGTAGATTATTTAAGCGTGCCTCCCCTCCTTAATTGAGGGGAGGCAAATTTTTTATTGAGGCTGAAACGGTGTCTTTAATCTGAGAATAAAGATTAAAGTTAAAAACATCTTAAGTAGTAAGGGAAAATTAATAGGACTTATTTAAGATGACTAATAACTCATCATCAAATAAATAAACTAATCTGAAAATATCCACCAAAGCAAATATCGAGTATTAAAACCATCTAATCTAATCAGATTTGGATAAACACCTTGCACACTGTTTACTTTGAAAGCATTACGATTTTACTCTTCCAACTAACCCTGTAAGTAAAATCAAGGTAACTCCAGCAAGAGCAATATCAAGTAAATGTTTGCCGATATCCCTATCATCTTTATTTGATTTTCCACACCCTTCCTCGTCGTCATCATCTACATTTGGATTAGTCGATTTTTTCTCATAAGTGAAGATTGCCTGTATATTGCTACTACTAATTACTATCTCTGTGATGGATAGCCAACTTCTTTTGCACCCATAAAAAAGACTGCTTGGGGTAGTGCTATCTTTGAAAGAGGTTTTATTGGTGCTACCTGGGAACAAATCGCCTGAATCTCCTGTGTTAGTTCCTATTTCTAAATCAAACTTACCATCAGCCTGTTCCAGAGAAACGCCAAAGTGTTCCCGGGAACAGCAACTAATTTCTTCGGCCTTCTCTATCACACATTCCCTATTGTTCACAGAGTTATTACTAAATCTCTTTTTTATCAAATCCCCATCAATATGCCATATACAAAGACCAGAAGTAGGTAATGGAGCGTCAAATCCTATTTTTTGTCTGTTCTCTACCAAAAAATACTCTCCAGAAAGAGTATTTCCAGTGCCTATCTTATACACATTCCCCCCAGTCTCTACAGGAGAAAGGGTTATATTTTGTGAAGACCCCAAACTTATTTCTACAGGCTGAATCCAGCCTAACAAAAACTTCGACCACGCATCAAGATGTAGGGGACAATCGCCAGGGTATGCCACCTCACCATAAGAACCACTTGCCATCAAACTCCAATCACCAACACCCATTGAGGAATAATCCGTATCATATAAGTCTGGCAAACCTAACGCATGTCCATATTCATGTGCTATTACCCCGATGGGTGAAAAATCACCATAAATGCCAACCTCATTGACCACTAAATAACTATTTACATAAACTCCTTCCTGTGTCATATACTTTCCACCTCCTGGAAGGTCGTACATAGCGAGTCCGTCCAAACTAAATTGATGAGGCCATATATCGTATTCATTGCCACTTTCATGTTCCCCAGTCCCTTGGAATACAACAATGAATATGTCCACTTCACCATCGCCATCCTGGTCATATTCACTAAAGTTCATATTTCTGTCCGCTTGTTGAGCAGCTTCTTTAATAAATTCCCCAATCCTATAATCTATGCCACTCTGATTAGCCCCATAATAATCATGCCCATTTAAAGCCCTATACCACCCAACTATCCCACTACTTCCCGGAGAAACCGTAAAATTCCCATTAGAAACCTCTTCGTAATACTTCTTTAGCGTCCTACTACTCGACCCACTTCCAAACCAACTTTGTGTAAATTGCTGTCTGGAATATTTATAATTTCTATCTGCAAAATTCATCAATACTACAGGCATTTTTCCTTCACCAGTTAACGACTTCCCTGTCAAAATTCGGTTCTTTGCGGATGAGGGAACTTCTCTTACAAAATTTCTCTTTGTCGGCCTCAATCTTTTCGAATGTTCTAAAGCCTCAGAATCGCCAACCTTCACACTAACCGTTGAGGGTTTTAATTCCCCTTCCTCTCCTAATATTGCATATTCCCAAAAACCGGTATCTTCATTAAAAACTATAGTATAGCCACCAACAGTTTCCCAGCCTTTACAAAATTCATCTCCCCACCGTTTCGCCATAAATGTACTTCCATCCGGCTGACTGAGTTCATATATATAGGGAGGTGCAGGAATTGCATGAGTAAACAAAGGGTGAAACGAAAAAACAAGTGCCAATAATAAAGTATAGAAAACTTCTCTCTTTAACAATACTTCTTTTTTCATTTGCTCTCTCCTCCTCTTTATTAGTTAATAAATTGTTGTGCGGTAATCCTACTAAACGAGTATAAAGATATGCAAACCGTTTAATAAAATTTCCAATCGTAATTGTGGGCACAGACCTACGAAAAAAATATCTTATATGAAAGAACGATAAGTAAATAATATCTTTATCCCAATCAGATCTTTGATAATGAGTAATCCTTTAATTTCCTAATAAAAAGAAAATTAATACCCGGCGGAAGAAAATTATGAGTAAGGTCAATGCTATCAAAATAAAAAACACTATCTTTTCTTTCTTGCTATACTTCATTTACAATATGCACTCATTCTCATACAAAAAATATGAATTATATATGAATTATAAACACTGGAAAAGTTCACAATTATAAAGATCTGATCTTGGCGTGTTTACAGCTGGTCCTAATCTCTTCTGGACAGGAAGATGCATATTTACAGCAATTGTCGTTATCGATTTCCATTATCTCGCATGCACTTCGGGGGCTATTTCCTAATCTCTTGTTAGACCAAGTATAAACAAATACCAGTAGTAGCACAATTGCTGATGTAAATATTATTGTCAATCCTACCGTCAAAAGTGCTTGCATATATATGTCCAATCTATTTCTGCCTATTATAAAACAAACAAGGAGAGAAAATTACTCCCTCCTTTTTTATAACTTGTAGTAGTTATCGGCTCGATTTAGAAGCTGGGATGCAGTTTTTTATATAGTTCCAGAACTGAATCTATTAAGGAGTGTGATAATAGTATACGGTTAAAAACCTGACTATCGGGTTGTTGAATATAGAATTAAAAGTAAATTGTAAGATTGCCATATTCCATCCTTGAACAAGTCCAGTAGCACTTTCGTCAATCAAAACTTGCAAGGCAAACGGTTCAGTGTTTTCAAATACTATCCTATCTTCTTCATCCTCGGGCCTATTGAGAATACCGAGGAAATCTCCCTCTATCACTTCAACATCCCACTGTAATCCCACATTAGTAGGTCTATGGCTACCGCCTATATTGTAAATATATACGGTCAAGTCAGTAACATCATCAGGCATTGTAACTGTGTATGTGCCATCCTCCATCGGGGGATCAGTATCAATGGCAGGGTATGGATTAGATGGTCTGAAATCCTCAGAGTAATCTATCCTGAATGTATCGGGATGAGTAAAGTACTTATTCTCCGTGCCGGGGGTATATTGAGGTGCTACCACATCAAAGCCCAAATCAAAGGGACCTGTTACATTTTGGAAATTCAATACACATAGAACACCAAAAGCCCCGTAGGGAAGAGGTGAACTTGGTGATGCCAGTGTTAGCACATCTCCACTCCAAGAATAACTCCAATCGGGTATTATACCTCCCTCTACAGAAGTCGGCAGTGAAACTGATGTAATTATATTTCCATCACTTGGCTCCACTTGAAGCCGTAGCATTGATATATTTCTCGGTATGTAGTCTGCGTACACTATCACCTCCGCAGTTGAGGTTGTAGAGTCTATTCCTTTAGAAATAAGCTTAATCTGCCCTAATCGCACATCATTTGCATAAGTCAGCAAGTCTAATTGAGAGTGTGCAATAACGGTTGATATTACTCCTTGATCTCTCAAGCAGGGGCTAAAGTCGTCCGCAGGCGAATCCATAGATACATCAAGTCTTATTTGGGTTCCGGAAGTTTGATTCAAAGCAACATATTCGAAGAGGATTTGGTTCTTTATGTCCTCAGTAATGGAACGGTCACATACATCCGCAGAGTTACTCACCAGCCAATCCTCCAAAGATGATACTAACGGACTAATTATAGGTCTTCCAAGACTATCTACGAGCCCAGTGTTTCTCCCCTTTGTAGAGTAGAAATGCCCTCCCGTTTCCTCTATCAGCTGAATGAGGACATTAGCATTAACCTCATTGCCCCATCCAACAATAAATGGTCTTACTCTCGCACTCTTTAGTAAATCCACCACAGGAGAAACCTCTCCAGGCGGAGTAGTAAGTTTACCGTCAGTTATCATTAACATTATTCTGTCATCGGAAACATCAAATGGGACATGGTCTCCATCTGCAAGGAGCATCTCGAGAATACCCGAGATCACAGCGGGCAAAAGTTCGGTAGCTCCATTATCAACAACACCAAAACTTTGAAGTCTGCTCAAAGCCACTTGCTTATTATAAGTAAACATTGGCTCAGAGTCATTCCCAGTTATCATTCTTAAGGAACTCCCCAACCACTCCCTCTCATTAAACACACCTATTCCTATTTTATAATTAGGTGGCAACTCTTGGATAAACGGGGACACTACTCTTATATATAGTTCTCTTAACGGGTCTGGCGCTTGAGATATTGAAGTGTCTTCTACCAATTTAGCGGATTGAAGCATACTCCCTGAAGCATCGAGCATTATCAGCACCGTCCCACTGAACGGAACTATTCTCTCCTGTTTCACAAATGGCATTATAAACCTATTTGACTCAGACACATCCAATGGTAAATCGCCTTCGGTAATCAAAATCTTATTACTGAGCTCTGGTAGAAATACTTCAGGAAATCTTATTGCCCTTTGTTGAACATCCCTAAATACAAAGACATATCTAACCAGTGAAGGTATTCTCAATTTTGGAGGTGCACTCTCAATAGTCAAACCAGGAGCACTTACAGTAATAGTAACTTTGGCTGGAGCAATCCTCGTATCTATAACTACTTGTCCATTTACAACTCTTGTAGCAACTATACTTATTTCCCCTGAACTACTTATTCCCTCCAATTTTTCTCTATCAATTGCTACTGAAATTGTTTTCCAGTCCTTATCCGTTCCTTCTATTCCAATGCTCACACCGGAATCAGGATACGCAGATATCCACTCCTTATTAGAAACTATCTTGAAATTTAAAATAGTACCAGGATCTCCCGCATTAGCTACATCAAAAGTCTTTAACATTTCGAGCGGACCATAATTAAGAGCAGTTGGATTAACTGCTATTTTTACTTGCTTCTCTACCTGAACCTCCACAGTTAATGGCAAGCGAGGGTTGTTCGGGTCGTTGGAGACAATTTCTACTCGTGCGGTTGCCCCTCTATAATCTAATGTGGACCTATTTACAGAAATCTTTACCCTTTGTTCCCTCCCCCTTTGAATAATGCCCTGAGTTGGGTTTACTCCTGTAACCCAACCCGGCAACTTTGAAATATCTATACTCCACTCTAAAGTTCCTTTTCCTACATTCTTTATTACAAATTCCTGTTCATACTCCTCAAATTCAAAATTGATGAAAGGTACACCATTTGAATCAACTCCCTCCCCAATCACCTCGATCTCTGGAACTTGAGGCACTGTCATACTAACATAAACAGGCACATTTGGGAGAGACTGCTGATTTCCCAACACTCTGCCTAACACCTCAAAAGTAAAAGAATAGTTCGGACCCAGGTTCGGATCTGCCAAACTTCTGTCCACCTTCAGTTTTAGAAGGGAAGTTTGAGCACCACTAACACTACCACTTGCTACACCATTGCTATCCACAGGCGTCAAAGAGAGCCATGCAGGGAATCCGTCAGTATCTACACTCCATTCTATAGTATCCTCGCCTCCGTTCCAAATAGCCAGTGTTTCATCCGTTCTCGAATCACCGAAATTAACAGTTGTAGGCACTACAACCAGTTTTGGTGCCCTACCCGCCTCCATCCTCACATGAACAGTAGCTGAGCCCCAGTTAGACTCAATTAATATATCTCCTTCATACACTCCTGGAGACACAACCAATGGATCCCCACTCACATTCAAACTCTGGCTCTGACTACTCTCAACCACCCCATTTGTCGGTGATACTCTTAACCAAGAACTGTTAGCAGATGTGCGTGATGTCCACCTTATAGCCACCGGAGCTCTATTTGTAATGTTAATTGGGAGGGTGGTTAGTTCTCGGACTTTTCCAAAATCT
Organism: Candidatus Hydrogenedentota bacterium; assembly: GCA_026415215.1. GTDB lineage: Bacteria > Hydrogenedentota > Hydrogenedentia > Hydrogenedentales > Hydrogenedentaceae > Hydrogenedens. Next base: position 35,757 of record JAOAHN010000033.1, on the reverse strand, counting down.
ATGTTCAAAGGTTCGACCACTAAACCAGGTATTCTCATGCGGACCGCCACATTGACACTAAAGTTAGTATTCACCTCCCTTACCAAAATGTTCCCAGAGTAATCATTAGACTGGAGACCATTGGGATTAACTGTTACTTCTACTACCTCGCTCTCTCCTACTCCTAATTCAAGCCTATCACTGGATAAGGACATCCACCCTACACCATCTCCTACTGATAACGAAACAGATAAATCACGAGCACCTATGTTAGAAAAAGTAAGAGTCTGGGCTGTTTGTTGATACACTAAACCAAAGTTAAGTTCCGCAGGCGAGATCTTAAGACCTGCTACTTCCATCGTAACTGCTAATTGAAGAGATTTATCTCCTACTTCAATGGTTAGTGTAGTAGAGTATTCTCCTGCACTGAGTCCTTCCCGATCCACAGTTACTGTAATAATCGTATTGTTTTTCGCTTTCACTGCTCCGCTAACAGGACTCGCTTTAACCCAGTTTACATTGTTTGGTATTTTCAATTGCCAATTTAGGTCAATACTACTTTGGTTATAGATAGTCACCTGGGCTTCACTCAGAATAGGTCCGAAATTGAGTGCTTGTGGATTTATATATACTTGGATTTCGGGAGCCTTGACTATGCTAACTTTCAAAATTCGAGTAGTGCCAAGTGAGGTAACCTTAACCTCCGCATTAGTTGTGCCCTCGTTTAATCCAGACCTATCAGCAATCAAATCGAGGAATAATATTTTCTCTCCTGCTAACTTACCACTAACCTTATTAGAAGAGGTGAGACCTCTGTCACTTGATATCTTTAGCCAACTTGCATCGGTCTCCGCAGTCCACTCCCAATTCCCCCCTTGACTATATATTACTCGGAAAGAAATCTGAGTAGAGCTCTCCCCAAATGTAACGGACTCAGGGTCAAGGTAAAAATCTATTCTTGGACAGCCAGTAGAAACGCTCAATATTACAATTACATATGATAAAGCTACTATTATCTGCCACCTCATTGAGGAACTCCTATCGATTTTTAAAATTTATCTTCATCAAGGGCCTACTTGGACAGATATCCTTACTTTCTGAGTTCCAAGCAAATCCGATTCAATCTCAACTTCTCCGACCACAATACTTCCAGGAGCAAGCCCGGTGGTATCGAGGTACAGAGTAACCTTCTCCTTCTCTCCGGGAGAAAGAGAGAAGTCTCCTGATACCAACTCTTCATCTTCCCCATATCTGATCTCAGATACCCAGTCAGGAAACGAAGATATATTCCATGAGAATGTATCTAAAATATTATTTTCTACATAAAACACAGCCTTACTTACACCTGACGGCACGGAAATTGTCAAAGGTCTAACCCATCCACCAGGTCTTGTGTTGTCATTCGGATAAGGGTCCATAAAATCAGAAATACCATCTTTATCAATATCCCAAGCACCGTAGATATTAAAACTTGCAGGTAATCCCGCTAAACCACTAATAGTAGTAGAAGGACCTACTAACTTGGAGGATGTCGTTACCGGTAAGATACCTTCAGGATAAGTAGGTCCACCTGGATATAAGAAATACTTCGTCCTTGAAACACCCCCTTGAGAAGGAGATGAGACTAACAACTCATTATCAACCCGCATCCCCAAGTATAAAACAGGCTCCGCGTTCCCAAAACTGTTAACATAATCATCTAAATTATTCAAAGTTATCTTGAATAGATTACCGAAACTACCATACGGAAAAGCGTTCTCTTCAGAAGTTAATATCAAGTAAATATTATCTCCTTCATCTACAAATCGCCAGTTCCCACTCTCTGTAAGCAAACCATCTTCTGCTGGTTCTACTTTCATATTAACATTTGACATCAATACTCTCCACTGCTCATCTGAGACTTCATCAGGTTTTTGGAGGAAATATCTTGTTCTCAAAATATATACATCTCTGGGAATATAATCTGCCCTCACATATACTACCGCTTGCCAACTTCTCCGGGTAGAATCATCAGGATCATTCCCATAGAATAACCCGGAGGTAAGCAATGAGATCTGCCCCGCTCTAATATCACCTATGTATGCAAAGGCATCATCTTCAAATACTCCCGCTAATATGGGCAAACCTTCACCTGGCTTATAGTCGAACCTTATCGAGTACTTAAAGTCTTGTTGCTTTGTAGTAATATATGTAAGGACCAACTGGTTTCTCAGGTCATTCCAGATACGCCCTGTTTCATCTTCAGCATTCACAGAAACCGATTCCCATTCTGAACCCGTAGATACAACCTGTAATTTGATTTCTGCAGAACCATCATTAGAAGTTATAGGTATCTCGGTTGAGTGGATGATATTTGGCACCGCATTCTCCGGAGCGAGTAAGAGTTGCACACTAATAGAGTCACCCGGAGGAATAGTGGATTGATTAGGAGTAACACTTCGAATCCACCCCGGCAAATTACTGAGATCGCATCTCCACGACAAATTATCTCTACCCTCATTATGTATTACAACACTAACTAAATTTCCCCCCTCGTATCTGGCATTTCTCAACACTAACGACTTCCTATTCCCAAACAATTTAAGCAAGGATTCAACATCTTTTGCAGAGTAGTAGTGTCCGCCTGTTTCTTTTGCCAGAGTAATCAAATCTCCCGCACTCACTGTCCCGCCTGAAGAATAACCAATAGGGAATAATCTAACAAGATTATCATGAGCCTTACTTTGTATATCGCTTGCATCGATTGAGGATGCATTGTCCCAGCCATCAGTAATAAAAATTACTCCCTTTACATCCGCATCGTCAAAGGGTAGAGGGTGTTTTGCATCCTCAGCTACGAGCCTATCTATAGCCTCAGACAAAGCGTCATAAATATCAGTAGCACCCATCAGATTTGGAGGGACATAAAAACTCTCTAAGGATTGCCTCAACAATTCTTTGTCAGTAGTAAAAGAACGAATCAACCTATTGGTTTGCTGTCTATCATTATGGAACATTAACGCTATTTGATAAGACTCTGGGATATCGTAGATAAGGTCTATTACCGCCTTCTTTATATCTTCTAATGCCTCGCCAGGTCTCCTTGGATTTACAGGATCGTTTACTCCCGCATAATACATGCTACCTGTGTAATCAAGCATTATAACAATATTGCCCTTAATATCTTCAGCTCCACTTATATAATAGTTGGTTTCTCTCAAATCTATAGGCACATCGTCCTCAGTAATTGTGATTCCTATCTTTGATAAATCCTGAGGAGTTTGCGTTGGGACAGCGTTGCCTAAAGAATCCCTTAACAAAAATACAAACCTCATTACATAAGGAGGTCTACTTCTATTGAACGCACCCTCTACAACTAATGGCTGTTTTTCTACCCTTATTTTAATCGTCTTCGGCTCTACTCCGCTCAAAACTACCGCTTGGTCAGGAAATTGTATGGGATCCCGGTCGAGTGCCTCCACTTTTATTGTCCTATACTCTACATCATTAACCAAGTTATCTCTATTTATAGTAACTAAAATGCGGACTCCATCTATCAACACATTGGGATAGCTCGGGTGATAAAAGTCTTCAGGATTACCGTCCTCACCATTCGCTCCGCCCAGGTTTGGCTTTATCTCTGCAATTATTGGCTTCTCTGAGCCTTCGTCCTCATGCGTTATACGGAAATATAACCGTGACTCAAGCGGACCTATATTCGCTATCCAAAATTCTTTCTGAACCTCCTCTCTACCAAAATCCAGCACATCTATAGGAACTATCACAGGTGTGAGTGTACTTGGTTGGGGAGGTTGAGACACCGCTATTACGGGTAAATCTCTTTGCTCTACTCTAAGTGGCACGACTACGAAGCAACCCTCAAAATCTACCACAAAGTAATAAACACCCGCACCGAACTGGACCTGTTTAGGTTTACTTACCGCAAGAGAAACCTCTACTTGACTCATCCCGTTTATAGTACCTGAAGTCGGAGTAGCAGAAATTTCATCCACATTCATACCGCTGACACTCACCACACTCCCTGACCACTTTCGAGTTGATGAACTCTTATTTTTCAATATGAGCTTCGAGGTCGGTAATGTCCCCGTGAAATTATCAGATTCTACTGCAGATGTCGGAACTGTTAAAACTAACTCTTTCGGAATAGCTTCTATTTCATTTTCTGCACACAAACTCAAATATCTAAATTCTACAATCTGCTCACCTAAAGTAGAAACAAATAACAAACCAAAATCCGATACCCGAGTCTCATCCCATTTTACAGTCACATCGTAAGTTCCGTTTGCAGATATTAAGCCACTACTCGGAATAACCATAACATCTGAAGGCAAAGATTCCATAACTTCACCAGGTTTAGTCAAATCGGGAATATATTTAACTTTCCAACTCAAGTCTACATTGCTCTTATTAGTCAGAGTAAGTTTACTTTCAGTTATCATTGGCTTTACATATACAACTCTTGGCTCTACCAGAAACATAATTTCAACACTCATAGACACAGGTAAAACTTTATTGTAGTTCCCGGACGAAAACTTTACTCCTACATCCTTGTATTCCCCCGCCGATAGACCTGCCCTCGAAACTCTTAATTTAACTAATTGAGATGTAGATGTCTCTCCACTTGACGGTTCAAATGATAACCACCTTATGTCCTCTTCTACCCATTTACTTTCCTCCACATTCCACCTAACCTCAACCGCACTCCAGCTGACTTTTCGTCCGGTAGGAGAGGTAATAACTACACTCTTTTCCGAAGCTTTAGCCTCAAAATACACTGCCTCTGGATACACCTCAAACCTTGTAGTAGGAGGACAACCCAGAAGCAAAAACATGAAAACCAAACTGCCGATTAAAGTCAAGCACAGCGATAACCTTTGCCTCATCTTCGAGGTCCTTTTTCAATTAAAGTTTACACTCAAAAAATACATTACTCTATAGCTGAAATCTTTAATAAAAATGATTATTGAGATTCCGTCGCAAAAACTACCCTTACCCCCGCATCAACCAACACTTTATAAACCGGCTCAAAATCTTCATAATAACTTCCGTCGGACTTTACAGTCCACTCTGGGCTCAACACTACCGTGCTCCCTCCTCCCAATCCGCCGGCTTGAACATTGGCCACCAATGGAGCCCAATCCTTGACATCATTGTCTTTCCCTGAGATGTCTAAATATTCAAGGTTATATAATCCAGCGATGGCGGAGATATCTGTTATCATATTATTCCCCAAATCAAGCCACACTAAATTCTTAAGGTCGCGCAACTCATCTATTGAGGAAATCAGGTTATCCCGCATATCAAGTTTCACTAAGGAAGTGCAATATCTTAACCCTTTTAAATTAGAAATCCCCATATTCCGAGCGTTAAGTATGGTGATAGACTTAAGTTCCTCTGAGCATATAATAAAAAAAGGTTTACCGAGTTCCGTTCGAATCGCTTTCTCGAGCATCTGGTCAGGAAACAGAATAGACTCGCCCTTAAAAGCACAACATCCTCCCAAAAGTGAGACCATCACAAAAGTAAACAGAAATGTAATTATCCATCGGGCTTTCATAGCTTATCCCTCTCTATTTAAATTATTTTCATAACTAAATCTGTAAAAAAACAGTTTTAATTTTCTTCAAGTATTACCAGTAGTGTTATTATTATCAGTAGTAGTAATATGGCACTTATCTTCTACGAAGAGGAAAAAAGGACTCTGTCCTCCCATAAATGAAATCAACTTATTAAGTAAAAAAGCTATAAAGCACAAATCATCAAACCAATTTGCACGGTGCAAGCTTTTTCTTGACATCAACTCTATGTGTCTCACTTTACTATCTCCTATTGTTAAAGTTTCATTTATGTGTAGTTAAATTATTTTCAATACAACATCAATACAATAACTCGAAAATACAAGATATACTGCTCATTTAGTTTATCACAAATCACACCCTTTGTCAACAATTTTACCCTATGCCTAAAAAATATTTTTTTACACCATTAATAATAATAAAAAGAGAACTTACCTATCGAAAAATACTCCTTTTACAACTATTAATTATATATTTATACTTTTTATTAATTGTGTTGTGACGAAATTGATTCTTTTCTCACTAATCTGAACCAGTAACAATATATTAAAACATATCCACACTATTACTGGGAATCTTTATCTTTATACATCTCTTTGCTTTTCTCAGTTAAGGAATCCTCTATCATCAAAAACGATTAACAAATTCTTGGCAGTTGTTCTCCTGAAAGCATAGGTAACGATGTATCGATTCCCACATAGTTCCTCAATATTACGGGAGAGTTCTGCTTATCAATAACTCTTCCGATTTCTGCAGGTGTAAAGTCAGGATATAAATCCTTCAAAATATCAAGTGCATTCGAAACATCTTCCTCCGGGACAAAAGCTACAAATCTTCCCTCGTTCGCCACATAAAGAGGATTCAACCCGAGAATTTCGCATGCACCTCTTACTTCATCTTTAATTGGGACACTGTACTCTTCGATAATGAAACTCAACTGCGATTCTTCTGCAAGTTCGTTCAAAGATGTAGCGAGTCCGCCCCTTGTGCAGTCTCTAAGGCAGTGCACCTCAACCCCAGCCTCATAGAGCGAAAGGATAGCGGGAGCAAGGTTCATACAATCCGACTCTATTACTGGCTCAAAAGTAATATTTTCTCTCGCACTGAGCACGGCGATTCCGTGCCTACCTATATCTCCATTTATTATGATTCTGTCTCCTCTACATATATTCTTAGGAGATGGAGGAACTTCAAACTTAATGATACCTATACCACTTGTATTAATGTAAAGTCCGTCCTCCGCTTTCTGCTCTATAACCTTTGTGTCTCCCGTCACTATGCTAACACCCGCAAGGTCCGCTTCCCTCCTCATAGAACAAACTATCTTTTCAAGAACATCTACCCCTAATCCCTCCTCCAATATGAAGCCAGCGCTCAGATAAAGTGGACACGCTCCAGCCACTGCTAAGTCGTTAAGTGTCCCACATACCGCTAATTTTCCGATGTCGCCCCCAGGGAAAAATATCGGTTTCACCACAAAACTATCTGTAGTGAAAGCCACTCTGACCTTTCCTAAATCAATCACGGTAGAATCGTGATGTTGTCGCAAGTAGGGATTTGAAAAATGTTTTTCGAACACATCTTTGATTAACTTATGCATCAGGGTTCCACCTCCACCGTGTGCCAGGGTTATCTTTCCAGATGCTGTAGACCCTATTGGACAGCTCCACGAAATGCCTGTGCTCCCAAATTCCCCAGGGTTCATACACTAATCCCTCCGAGAATGTGAATATTGGTAATAAGCAGAGCATGCACCTTCATTAGATACCATAGGTGCACCTAAAGGATTCTCTGGTGTACACTCTTTAGCAAAAGCTGGACACTCACTCGGTTTTTTCTTCCCTTGGAGTATTTCTCCCGCAATACACACTGTAGTTTTTGTTACAGAGATACACACCAAATCCGCAAACTTTACCTCTGCATCATAATCTATATACTCAGGTTTTAGCTTCAATCCACTCTGAGGTATCACTCCAATTCCTCTCCAATTTCTATCGCAAACTTCGAACACTTCCTTAATTAGTGCTTGTGCCTGAGTATTTCCTTCTCTCCTCACGGAACGAGGATAAGCATTCACTACGCCATACTTTCCCCCTTCCAATAACTCTACACAATTTCTTACACCTAATAGCAAATCTATAGGCTCAAATCCTGTCACTACTATAGGTTTTTTATACTTCTCCGCTATTGGCTCGTATTCCCAATACCCCATAACCGTGCAAACATGACCTGCAGAGAGAAACCCATCTATTTGACAAGCAGAATCATTTAGCAATACTTCTATCGCTGTGGGAACTAATACTTGTGCACAAAGGATTGAGTAATTTCTCAATCCTAACTCCTTTGCTTTCTTCACTGATATCGCATTCATCGGAGCGGTAGTCTCAAACCCCACAGCAAAAAATACCACCTCTTTCGAAGTATCCTCCTGAGCTATCCTCACAGCATCAAGTGGAGAATACACTGTTTGAACATGGGCTCCTTCCACCCTTGCTGATAGCAGAGACTTTTCCGTCCCAGGAACTCTTAACATATCTCCAAAGCTACACAACAGAACATTGTCCCGAAAGGATAAGGCTATCGCAGTATCTATCTTCTCTACCGGTGTTACACACACAGGACAGCCGGGACCATGTATCATCTGAACCTCAGGGTAGAGGGCTTGGTCAAGTCCAAATCTTAGGAAAGCATGTGTTTGCCCTCCACAGACTTCCATTATCTTCCATTCTCTGGTGCAACTCCTCTTAATATCACCAATCAATTTTCTAACCAGATCTGGGTTTCGGTATTCATCAATGTACTTCATTAGATTAATTTCCCAGGCTAAAATCTGTCCGTAAATTCTTTAGGGCTTTCCAACTCACCAATCTCACTTATTATCTTATTCGCCTCTTCTTCATCTACAACACTAATTGCGACACCTGCATGTACTATTACATAATCTCCTACATTTGCCTCGGGAGTAAGTGCCAAAGATACTTCTTTTACTATCCCACCGAACCGAACCTTAGCCATTCTCAAAGTAGTATCAGTCGCATCAATAGACAATATCATTCCAGGAATACCTAAACACATCCTTTTTACTCCTTTCCAACTCTCACTGCATAATAAATCTGACCTAATGAAATTCCTCCATCATTCGGAGGCACATTTTGTGCAAAATACACATTATAATTATCTTTCAGGAGGTTTACAGTATACTCCAATAATAAACTGTTTTGAAAACACCCCCCATTTAATATCACATTCTTAATCCCTGCTGTTTCTACACACATCTTGATTGTATTCGCAAGTGTCCAATGAAAAAGATTTGCCAATTCAGAGAGATTCTTTTCCCCTCTGAATTTATTTATAAGATTTTTAATGAACTCTCCCCAGTCTATTATGTTAACACCATGTTCATTCTTTAACAGAAAACTCTCTGATGTTTTATATACATCATCCCTACCTGTTTTATAACATCTGGCAATAGATTCAAGCCTCATAGCAGACTGTGCTTCATAGGAACAGGTATGATATAAATTAAGTATTGATGCTACGCCATCAAAAATTCTCCCAACGCTACTTGTCCGTGGTGAGTTTATCCCTTTCTTCAGCATTACGCTTATAGAGTTCCACTCTGAATCTGAAAATACTTCTCTTAAGTGGCCTATTTCTTTTTCTATATATTCCATACTCTTATTACCTAAGAGTTCATATATCATTCCCAATGCAGTTCTACGCGGTTCGCGAACCGCCTTATCCCCACCAGGAAGAGGAAATGTCCTAAAATGCCCCCACCGCTGTATTTTTTCTCTACTTATTACCAAAAACTCTCCCCCCCAAATAGTCCCATCCAATCCAAAACCTGTTCCGTCCCAAATTACCGCAAACGCAGGAGTATCTACTTTCTTCTCTGCCATGACGGAAAAAGCATGAGCTATATGGTGTTGAACCTTAACAACCTTCAGACCCTGTTTTTCAGCCCACTGCGTGCTGGCGTAATCAGGATGCGCATCACAAGCAACAACCTCTGGCTTTCGCTCTACTAACTGAGAAAGTAGTGTGACAGAATGACAAAAATTATCTTGTGCCTTCTTTGTCTCCAAATCTCCTAAATGTTGACTTATGACTACTTGATTATCAAAGGAAATTGCCACCGTGTTTTTCAAATGACCTCCAACAGCCAGTATTGTTTGCGATGTCTCTTGAGGTACCACAACTGGTTGAGGTACATACCCCCTCGCCCGTCTCAGAACAATGGGGCATCCATCTACAACCTGAACAATACTATCGTCAACCGCTCTAAGTATTTTTCTGTTATGCACAAGAAAGTAATCAGCAATATCTCTAAGGTCGCCAAGTGCCTCCAACTCGTCTGTACATATAGGTTCCTCAGAACGATTCCCACTCGTAGCTACAACCGGAAAACCAAGGGCCGAAAGTAACAAATGATGCAAGGGTGCATAGGGCAACATTACACCAAACCTATCTTGCTCAGGAGCCACATATTTAGATACCTCAGTCGAATCATTTCGCCTTTTCAGAAGCACTATCGGAGCTTCAGCGGAAACAAGAAGTTTTTCCTCTACCTCACTTACCTCACAATCTATTTTCACTGTGTTCAAATCTGGATACATCAAAGCAAAAGGCTTTTCTTCTCTCAACTTTCTCATTCTTAATAGTTTCACACTCTCTGAGTTCCGAGCATCCACTACCAAGTGAAAACCACCGATGCCCTTTATTGCTAAGATCTTTCCATCCTTTATCAATCTCACCGCTTCATTGATAGCGTCATCCCTTTCATAAATTACTTTTCCCTCTCTATCCCACAGCGCCACTTGTGGACCACAATTTGGACATGCAATCGGCTCAGCATGAAACCTTCTGGTGTTAGGGTTTTCATATTCCTCTCTACATTCATCACACATCTTAAACTCTGCCATTGATGTATTAACTCTGTCGTATGGCATTCGAATTATTATTGTATATCGAGGACCGCACAATGTACAGTTTATAAAGGGATACCTGTATCGCCTATCACTCGGGTTGTTCATTTCCCGCAAGCACTCTGAGCAGGTCGAGATATCTGGCATTACTCTGGTTTTGAGTATCCCCTCTGTATCACTTTGAATAATCACAAAATTATTTTCAGAGATAGGTGGAGCCTCGTGAATTCTAACTCTCTCTATAACCGCATGAACAGGCTTTTTTGACTCCAAATCATTTATAAATCCCTGGAGTGTTTGGAATGGCCCCTGTACTTCAATCTGAACTCCGTAAACTGTATTACGAACTAATCCAGTTAATCTATACTCTTTCGCAAGTCTGTATATGAAAGGTCTGAACCCTATCCCTTGCACTGCTCCCTCAACTGTTATAATACACCTCACAGTCCGAGGATTATCAGATTTCTCCCAACAGATGTTATCCATTCTTGACTTGTTCTCTCAACCAATTGACCCATTTATCTATGCCTTCTTTAGTTCTGCAAGAGGTATGGATTATATTCACATTTGGATTAATCCCGAGCACTCCTTTTCTAAACTCTTCCACATCAAAATCAACATACGGAAGTAAATCTATTTTATTTAGTATCACAAGATTGGCTGTAGTAAATAGCTTAGGATATTTAAATGGCTTATCGTGGCCCTCACTCACACTTACAACTGCCACTCGTGCATCTTCACCTAAGTCAAAACCCACTGGGCATACAAGATTTCCTACATTCTCTATAATTAACAAATCAATCTCTCCCAAAGGCAATTTGTCAAGGGCTTGCAATACCAAATGTGCTTCAAGATGACACCCCCCAGCTGTATTTATCTGGACCACCGGAACATTATATTTTGAAATTCGCTCCGCATCTCTTGTTGTTTCTGGATCTCCTTCTATAACTCCTATTCTCATATCTTCTGCATCTTCTTGGAAAATCCTTTCGATTAAGGTAGTCTTACCTGAACCTGGCGCACTTATCATGTTTATGCAGAACATTTTGTAGCTTTTAAGTTTATCCTTAACAAGTTTTGCGATTTCATCATTCGCTTTTAGAACTTTCTGGACTATATCAACTTTCATAGGCATTCCCTACTATTACTCTAAATAAACACTTTCAATTATTATCTCTGTTCCCTTGATAATCTCCCCCCCAAGAAATTCACATCGAGGACAAATCCAAATGGAGTCTTCAGGAGTATATTCCATCATACAGTTCCTACACCGCACCAATGCCATCTCTTGAGATACCACTAACTCTGCTCTCTCCGCACACGAGCCCTCTTTTACTTGGTCAAATATGTTCTTCAAAACTTCAGGCTCAATGTGTTCTAAAGCCCCTACTTTCAAATCGACCCTCACAATTTTCCTATCGTAATTACTTCTTGATATTTCTTCCAATTGGTCCAATATGGAATTGACTAAACTTAACTCATGCATAAATTGTCCTATTATACTCTAAATAATTGTAAGTTAAAACCTTGTAGATGTTAAAACCGTATTTGGGTGCGATTCTCACTTCTTTTTACAACCCACTCGAATACTTCTAAATATCTCTTGGCATTTTCCTTACGGGAAAAATACTTCACTACATATTCTCTCCCCCTTTTCCCAAGTTCTATTCGCATTTCAGGGTCTTTTGCCAATTTCAATATAGCATTTGCGAATTCCTCATGATTCTCTGGCTCTACACATATACCTCCTTTCGACTCTTCGAGGATTTGTTTTGCTTGACCATCCACTCCCAATACAATAGGCTTCTCGCAAGCCATTATCTCAAACATTTTTGATGGGATATTGTATAAGAAAACCTTTCTACGCTTAAGTGGTACTACAAAAATATCACCTGCACTGTACCATTCAGGCATTTCTGCTTTCTTCACTGGCTGATAGAACTCCACATTTGTAAGTTTCCATTCATTTGCAAGAGTCATTAGCCTTTCTCTATCTGCACCAGCACCTACAAAAACGAATCGAATGTCCTTTTCATTCCTCAAAATCTCAGCAGTCTTCAAAATTACATCTAACCCCTGTGAGAGTCCCATAGTGCCTATATACATTACCACAACCAAGTTATCCTGCCAACCTTTTTCCTCCCTGACTCCACTTTTTCTCTCTGACGACTTAAAAAAATTCTCATCTATTCCATTGGGTATAGTAAAAATTTTATCCTTTCCAAAACCTCTATCTGCTATTTCCTTCGACATAGCAGGGGCAATCGTAACTATAGCCTTCGCCCGCCTATATAGGAAACTCTCCAACCTATACAAAAGCCCAATTATAAATCTATTCCTTATTACCCCTAAGTCTACAATCTGTGCGGGCCATAAGTCGCGAATTTCCAGAACAAAAGGTGCCCTTTTGAAAATAGAGACTATATACCCAGCCAATCCACAAAGCATTTGAGGAGATGTAGCCACCACAATATCACATTTCCCAGCTAAAAATATTGCTACAAGCATTGAGGATAGCATGAAAGTGAGGAAAGCTATACTTCTTTTTACCACACCCCTGTTTGGGGTTGCATATAGCCAGCCTCTTAAAACTTTTATCCCATCGAAGGTTTCCCTTACTACTAACTTTCCCCTATACTCAGGCGGGACAATCCCATCTGGATGATTTGGTAAACCACATACCACAACGACCTCATGCCCTTGTTCAACCCATTCTTTAGCATGCTCATAAGTCCTTGCAGAGGGTGCTCCCATCTCTGGTGGAAAATATTGGCAGAGGAACAAAATTCTCATAAATCCTTCTCTTGTCCCTATTCCTATAGAAGGAAACAATGTATATAACTGGTAAAACTTAAACCGTTAATATTTTTGATATAATAAAACGAGGAACAGTCTTATATCTAACGAGGAGGAGAGTAACTATATGCCACTCTTCTATTATGAATGTAAGGACTGCAAACAAGTATCGGAAATCCTTGTCAAGTCAGCAGAAGAGAAAGTTGCTTGTCCCAATTGTAGTTCAGAAAAGATGGAAAAGTTGCTGAGCCATTTCGCTCCTCCCGGAACAAGCAACAAGAAAAGGAAATTTGTTGGATGTATAGAAGATCCGGGCTCTCCCTGTAACCCCGTAAAATCGGGAGGATGTGGGTGTAGCTGGTGTAACAACTTCGCTAATTGATATTCCTAAGCGTAACTCTTTTGTCCAATCTCCTTTTTTTCTCATTTTCTTTGGAGAAGCACCTTGCGCTCGTAGTTTTTTACTTCATCTATCCACTCTGTATCGAGTGGAACTCCACTTTTCAAACAATAATAATCCCATATACTACCCCAGGGAAGAGTTTTTACAGTTTCTAACAAGGCCAATCTGCTCGAATAATCTCCTGTTTCTTCATTTTTTTTCAATTTAACTATTGGGTCCAACATCGCTTTAAGCAATGCCTTCAACACAGACCGTGTTCCTATCACCCAGGCACAAATCCTATTAATACTGGCATCAAAGAAATCTAAGCCAATGTGAACCCTTGACAAGAAATTTCCTCTCACGATCTCCTCCATAAGGGACAGCAAATCATCATTTATAATAACCACATGGTCGCTATCCCATCTAACCCCTCTACTTATATGGAGTAAAATTTCAGGAACATAGAGAAGCACCGCGGAGATTTTATCCGCTACGGATTCTGTAGGGTGGAAATGTCCCATATCAAGACACAACAGAACCTTTTTTTCTACCGCGTAGCCCAGGTAAAACTCGTGCGAACCTACTACATAACACTCTGATCCTATCCCAAAGAGTTTACTTTCTACAGAATCTTTATTCCACCTGGTATCAACTGGAGCAGAGAGGATAGCATCTAACGATTCTTTAAGCCTCTCTCTCGGCGACCTTCGGTCTATAGGCAAATCCTTAAAACCGTCAGGTATCCATATATTATTTATACAAGGTTTATTAAGTTCTCTTCCAAGATACTCCCCTATTTTTCTGCAAGCTATACAGTGCCTAATCCAAAAATCTCGCACTTTTTTGTCCCAATGTGATAGCGTAAAACCGGAGTCAGCTAAAGGGTGCGAAAAACATGTCGGATTAAAATCTATTCCTAATCCTTTTTCCTTTGCCCAATCGAGCCACCGAGTAAAATGCTCGTGGGAAAGTTCATCTCGCTCTATCTTCTTCCCGTCGGTTTCAGCATACATTGCGTGAAGATTTATCCTATGTGTTCCCGGTATCAAAGACAACGCTTTGTCCATATCTTGCCTAAGTTCATCTGCATTTCTTGCCTTTCCCGGATAATTACCAGTGGCTTGAATACCCCCAGAGCTCTGTGCTTCACTATGTTCAAAACCTCCTACATCATCCCCTTGCCAACAATGTAAGGAAATAGCAATTTTAGAAAACTCCCCCAGCACCTTATCCACATCTACTCCTATCTCCGCATACCTTTCTCTCGCTAACTCGAACATGTTCTCAATATTTACCTTTCCCATATCGTGACTCCTTTATAAAATCGTGAAAGGAAATTTTTACAATACAATATACCAGAAGCATTTTAATATTTTCCTCTAACATCAACATAATAACAATATATATAAAGCTCAACAATTTTATATATAATTATCTGTTTGGCAAAGTCCTACTAAAGTTAATTAAACTCCGTTTTTAGGTTGGAATTATGAAGCGTGTATTTATAACGGCTGGAAAAATTGTAGTCACAGCCTCACTTTTCATCTTACTTTTCTGGCCCGAGACTTTTGGCTTGCCTTCTGATACTTTCGGAGGAGTAAAACCCTACGACCTATGGAATGAAATCACTTCGATGAATCCTGCGCATGCTCTTCCGTGGATATTATTTGCTCTCCTCATTCGCCTCAGTGGAATCATGTGTGGGGTAATTCGGTGGAAAATTCTCCTATACGGGCAAAACATTCACATCCCTTTTTTATATATGGTTCAAAGCTGGTTCATTGGCAGGACAATCGGGATCTTCCTGCCGAGCACTATTGGCTTAGATGGCTACCGACTCTATGATTCTATTCGCTATACTGGTGAAGCCCTCAAATGCACTACAGTAATATTCATAGAAAAGATAATCGGATTTATATCCCTTACCACCCTCGTTTTCCTGACCTTTCCACTCGGGTTTAGGCTTCTAAAATTTAATATACTCATCCTCTCTGCTGTAATCATAATCCTCGGATTAGCTGTGTTGTTTTTTCTTTCGCTCCTACTTCAACCCTACATAATCCAAATAATCTTATACTCTATCCCTGTTCCCAATAAGATAAGAAATATTTTGATAAAACTGGGCAACTCTGCAACTGCGTATTCAGGACAGAAGGGGTACCTATTATTAGCTATCCTTTGTGGACTTGCGGTCCATCTAAGTGCATGTCTTATGTATTTCGGGACAATGATGGCTCTAAGATCAGAGAACACAAGTCTTTGGGATGTATTATTTGCTAGCCCTCTTATGATATATGGAACTGTGCTTGGACCTTCCATAGGAGGTGAAGGGATAAGAGAAGTCGTGTTTACTTTGCTATTAGGAGGGAAGGAAAATCCTCAAAAGGTAATCGCTTTCGCTCATTTAGGATGGTGGGTCGGCGATGTAGTTCCTTTTTTAATTGGATTACCTTTTCTAACATTTCGGAAGCGTCCTACAAAAGAAGAGGTCCAAACCCAAATGGGGAAAGTGGCTCCCAAAACATCCTCATGTGAGCCACAACCAATATCACAACAAGAGATATCATCCATACGGAATGCTGTAGCGAAAAATTTTAGCATCGCATTTATTGGGGCTATTATCGCAGGTGAGCTATGTGGCCTCGCGGAAGCAGTATGGACACAGAGAGTATTCACGGGTATCCAAGACCTTCAATCCTTATGGTGGGGACCACTGCTCTACGGAATCGGATCTGCTGGCCTTGGGACTATTTTTGCATTCTTTGTATGTGTCTGGATTCCACTATTGCTAAGAAAATTCCCCTCTGGCTCCTTCTCTTTTGTATGCTCTTTCACCTTCACTCTTCTTTCTCTCGGCCTTATGCTGGTATATTGGAGATACAAAAGAGATATACTTGCGGAGAAACCTACTTCCCCTTGGACTTATATCCCAATCCTATTCTACTACCTTGGTGGAGTGCTTATATCCTCATCTATTTTTTATGTAATTACCTTCTTCATCACGAAAAAAGTAAACAGAAAGGTTGTTCTATTACTGTTGTTCCTGCTCGCAATTTCTCCTTATATTGGCGGAGGAATCTTCGCTTCTGCCTTTAATAAAACTCCTCAAGATAGGCAGGATTTGCTTCCACCTAATTTTACTCCTGCAATTGGCAAGCCTAACATCATCCTAATTGTAGCGGATGCCCTTAGGGCGGACTTCCTCTCTATTTACAATCCCAATATCGGAACTAAAACGCCAAATCTCGTTGAGTTCGCCAAAGATTCAATCACATTTACCGACTGCTCCTCACAAGGATCTTGGACAAAACCTTCCTTCGGATCGATTTATACTGGCACGCTACCTCACATCCACGAAGCAACCACTAAAAACAGCCTTCTTAATGCAGACCTTCCGACTGTTGCGGAGATTTTAACAAAATCAGGCTACTTCACAAAAGGCTATGGAAACAATCCAAATGTTCATCCATCATTTGGATTCAGCAAAGGATTTACACAATACACTTATCTTACTCCGAAAAGACTTTTCTTCGCAGATGAGTCCAGTTCAAAACTTACAATATACGAATTTCAAAGGAGAATCCATGCAATTGTATCCCAAACTTTGCATAAGATTACAGGCATACCACCTAATATTAAATACTTCTACCATCCCGGAGAAGATTTAAATAGTGAAGTGCTATCTTGGCTTGAGAACTACAAATCATCAGCTCCTTTCTTCCTTGTCGTCCACTATATGGACACCCATGACCCTTTCTTTAACAGGGACAACAAAAAAGACTTCTTTGCTCGTGCTATAATAGGAAACAAACTTAAACCTGAACTTACCCCAAGACTCAAAGATGCGTATATATCAGAAATAGAGTATTTCGACAAGTGCTTCGGAAACCTTATATCCGAATTGAAAAGGAAAGGTATCTACCAAAACTCGTATATAATATTTACTTCCGACCACGGAGAAGAGTTTGGAGACCACGGGGGGTGGTGGCATGGATTCACTTTATACCAAGAAATGTTACATGTCCCACTTATAGTTAAAGTCCCAGACCGTATAAAGACCCCCGATAATTCCAATGTTAGGGTCAACCAAATGGTGAGAAGTATCGATATATCATCAACGATCTTAGAGTGGGCAGAAGCTGAGATCCCACCTTCATTCCAAGGACTGCCTCTAATTTCAAAAGAAGGTATGATAATTTACGAAAACACAGATAAAATAAATCATTCCTTTGCAGAGAACAATTTGGAGGGACTGATGTTAAAGTCCATACGGAAAGGGAACTTCAAACTCATCCTTGCAAATCCCGACAATCCCCGAGGGCTCGCAGAACAAGAACTTTACGACCTCTCAAAAGACCCTCTTGAGAAAAATAACCTTGCATCTCATCCTCAATCCTCCCTTATCAAAGAAAACCTCCATAGCCTTATAAGAAAGGTGCTCGTAGAAAGTCAACCTGTTCAAAAACAATCTAAGCCAAATACTCGAGAAGTCTCTACCGAACTACAAGAACAACTAAAATCTTTAGGATATATGGATTAACTAATCCCATGCATTTACAGTTCCAATGGCTCCATCTCCGCAAGGGCTTGATTAATGCTTGATATGTCACCCTCTGATAACTTCAGTGAGCCTGCTTTAGCGTTCTCTTCCACTTGAGCCTCATTCCTGGCACCAACCAACGCACTCGTAATACCCGGTTGATGAACAGTCCATGCTATAAAGAGTTGACCTAATGTGATTCCGTAGCCATCTGCTATTGGCTTAACCTTTTCTAACATGTTTAACACCCTCCGCCGATTAGGAATAGAGAACATCGTTTTGTCCCGTCTTAAATCGCCTTTTGGAAACTCCCTATCCAGAGTTACTTTGCCTGTCAATAAGCCTTGGGCTAAAGGACTGTAGGCAAGCACCGAGATATTATTCTCCCTGCAAAAAGGTAATATATCTTTCTCAATCTCCCTCTCCAGTGCGTTATATTTCGGCTGGTTACTCTCTATTCTTCCTTTCTGTAAACATCTCTTCATCATATCAACAGTAAAATTGCTGACCCCGAAATACCTAATCTTCCCCTGTGCCTGCAAATCCAACAGAGCCTCCATCGTATCTTCTAAAGGAGTAGTTTTATCAGGCCAGTGGCACTGATATAGGTCTATAACATCGACCTTCATTCGTCTTAGACTATTCTCGCATTCGCTCTTTATTGATTTAGGTTTCAAATTCTTATAAACCTTCAAGGGATTCCCATCCCGGTCTACAGTATCAAAGAAAAACTCTCCCTCAGTAGTATCCCATCTCAATCCACACTTCGTAGCAACTATAACTTTATCTCTGATTCCCTCAATAGCCTTACCTACTATCGTCTCACTATGCCCAAAGCCATATACAGGTGCGGTATCAATGCAGGTCACTCCTAACTCCACACCGCGTCTAATTGCACGAATAGCTTGGTCGTCATCTGTTCCGCCCCACAGCCAACCACCAATCGCCCATGCTCCAAATGATACCACCGGCAACTTCAAATCCGTCAACCCCAATCTCTTGTACTCCATATTCGAACCTCCTAATGTTATTAAATACTACTTTTTTTATATATTATAATCCCGTCGCAAAATCTCTCCATAACGGAATCACACTTTTCAAGAGCAGATAGAGAAGAATCTCGATATACTAAAATAGCATTAATATCCGCTAACCCGAGATGACCAACTTTAATATTCTTCCATATTAGGTGAAATTCTCTCATATATTATGAATTACTAACTCCCAAATCTCCCCACTTGCAGTTTGTCCACAAATTTATGGGATATATATCTGCGTTTCATAGTCCATAACTTAAATGCCAGTATCCTAAATAGAGAATCTTCCAACCCCCTCATAGAACATTAAGAACAACCTTGTTTCCGCATCTCAAAAATTAGTTATACTATTGAAAATCATTTAATACTACAAAAAGGTAAGAGTATATGGGGCACATTGTTAATCCAGAACGGGAATACCTACTACTTCAACAACGAATGGATAATTTTATCACTACCGCTCCATCTTCCCCGGAGCTAACAGAAATATTAAAGATCCTGTTTACCCCGGAGGAAGCCCAGCTTGCTCGACAATTACCGACACGACCTACCTCATTAAAAAAACTATCACAAGAACTATCTATGGACCCCACTGCTCTAAAGGAAAAACTTTCTGAGTTGGCTCTGCGGGGACTCGTAGTTGATGTTAAAAAGGGTGATGACCATTTTTACTCTTTAGCCCCTGTCTTAGGGGGTATCTTTGAATTCATAATGATGCGTGTCCGCGACAATCTACCTCTTCCAAAATTAGCCAAACTCTTTGACGATTACCTGAAAAAGAATAAAGATTTCATACACAGTGCTTTTGACACAGATTTTCCATTTGCTCGCACTTTCGTTCGTGAGGAGGCATTGCCATTAGAACAAACAGAAGAAGTCAGCACAGAAATATTAGACTGGGAACGCATCTCAAGAATCTTAGAAACCGCCTCAAATTTAAGCCTGGGTTTATGTGCCTGTCGCCATAATAATCAACATCTTGGTAAGGCATGTTCTGCACCTTTGGAGACTTGTATATCTATTAATGGCGGTGCAGACGCCATGATACAGATGCAAATTTCTAAAAAAATAACCTCTAAAGATGCCTTGAAAATTGTGGAAGAATGTAAATCTCAACAGTTGGTTCAAATAGGAGACAATGTCCAAAAACAAGTGACCTTCTTATGCAACTGCTGTGCTTGCTGTTGCACTCTGATTAATGCAATCCGTACCTGCAACATCAAACATGCTATAAAAACATCAAATTGGATAATGTCCGTTGACCCAGATAAATGTAAGGGCTGTGGAAAATGCTCCAAAGTATGCCCTGTAAATGCTATTGATATTGAAAACTCAAATACTATGGATACAAATGCAAATAAAATTGCAAAATTAGACGAAACACTATGCTTAGGATGTGGAGTGTGTAGTACAGTATGCAAATCAGGAGCTATCACTATGAAAGCTCGACCCCAACGCGTTCTTCCTCCAGAAACTGCTTTCGACCGTATGATACAGCGTGCAATAGAAAGAGGCAAACTTTCAGACTTGATTTTAGAGAGTCCTGAAAAGTTTTCATACCGAGCCTTTGCTCGCATATTGTCGGTTCTCGAAAAGACAAACCCCGGCAAAGCCCTCCTTGCCATCAAACCTCTTCAGTCTATCTTCTTCCAGCAAGCGATTAAGATACTCTCCTCTTCTAAATAAGACATCCAAATCCATGTATAAATTTGCTACATAAATGATTAAAACGGTAAACCGAGACAAAGACCCCTCTTAAAAAATCAAAAAAACAAATAAAATATCTGCTCTTTAAGAAGTCTACTGCGTATTTGTTTTCGCAAGATGGAGGAAGGTAAAAGTGGTCTCAGGAGTTATGGACCGTTCGGATAGTGCTGTCAGCTTTACTATGCAAGGGTCTGGGAATCCGGAATGAATGTAGCTTAGAGTGAGCCGAGGTCCCGAGGTGAGAGGATTAGTCCGTTCGTCACCGAACTCAACAAAAGCCTTTAACATCTGAGATGTTTCAGGTAGCAAAAGTATATTGTCAAGATAAGGCTCTCCGTGGAACATTGGATTAGTATCTGCGTTGACTCCCAACAACCAGGGGCCTACAAAAATCCCCACTAATTTGGGTTGGGTCAGTTCGGAGATGTTAACAAGGTTACCCTGAGAATCAACTATTTTTATCTCCGGAGATACCACTACTTTTATCTCATCCCCTGGAACCCACACCCGAGTAATATCAACATATCCTTTCTTACTCTCACTTGTAAATTCACTCTTGCCATTGATAAAAATATCCATCTTTTCCGCCCAAGACGGGTGCCTTATAGAAATTGCACTTTCAGCGTTCGTAGTCTTCGTGAATTTCATAACATACTCAAAACTCCCTTTTGATGTGCTTCTTCGAGTAGCAATAAGGTCTACATCATCTGAAGTAAATTCACCAGATAAAAACAGATTCACACGAATATTCCTTGGCCTGGGACTATCAATTACAATTTTCTTTACTTCCTGCAGAGCTCGCAAGCCGTGCATTGAACAGCACCACCAAGCTCTACCTTGTCCAGGGGATTGCACATATCCCCTTTTATCGAATGTGTGATGGCCAAAATCCCCAGTCTCAAACTGACTCGGAAATAAACTGTTAAATACACACTTTTCTGCATGGTCAAGGTAAATTTCCTTTCCAGTAGCTAACCAAAGCTGAATACATAATCTAACAAGGTCTGCTTCAGAGCATCCTTCATCTCGAGTATATGCTTTGTTAAAATACTCTGCTACTCCTCCATTCAATTGAAACCATCCTTCTCTCTGGAGCTCTTCATACCTCTTCTCAACACGGGTGAGTATCTCCGAGTCCTTACCGCTTTCCCAGATTAACATAGCACCCCTAAGGGTAGTTAAATATCCATGGGTATGTTGAGGAGCAGGAGGCGGTAAAAGAGGTTCTAACTTCATGGCAAACTCTCGATATTTAGTCTCACCACTTATCCGTGAGAGAAGTTCAAGACCTTCGTTCCACTGCGTAAAACAAATGAACCCATTTGCTCCTTGGTTCTCCAATCTTCTTATAACATCTGGCTGAGCACACTCCTCAAAAATCCTGAGGAAAAAATCAGCCATTCTCTTAGCAGATGTTAGAACTTCAGGGTCAGGATTACTCTGATAATATGTGGCTAACCCTACTAAGAGTCTACCGTTTCCCCAGAGTAGAGCCATGTGTTCTCTATCTATCTGATCTTTCGTGAAAACGAGATTAGGATTTCCAAATCTACCATCCTCTCTTTGATTCTTTAGAACTTCCCCCACAAGTCGCCTAATCCACTTCTTGTGCCTATCACTCCTCGGTTCTATAATAATAGCTTCTATAAATCTCCCAGATATATCTCCACTGAACTCTTGAAACCTCCGGGGATAGTTAGGGTCTAACCTCACATCTTGAAGTATAAACTCATCCGTAAAAGCGGGCTCCTGAACATAGTCGAACCGGTTCTGCACCCAATTAATCCGCCAATCAAGTTCACCCGATGGGTAAAATACAACCGAACTACCTGCCATAGATAGGTTTGATACAAGTATGAAGAAATACAGAAGCGTAAAAGGTAAGTAGCAAATTTCAACTTTACCTCCTTTCCAAACCATAGATGTATCCTCCTTTCAACATGCGGATTGAGAAATCATTCTAAAATATATCCGTATCTATTACAGGATGGATGGAAATCAAAAGTCATATAAGGCATTCTCATATCTCCTACAATACTATCTTTTCCCCTTTCCCTGCAAATCATATAACAAAAAATTACTGCTTGAAACATATCTTACACATTAACTACTATATACTTTTGCCGTTATGGAGTTTAAGAAGTGAAAGATAAAAACGAGAGTTCCCAAGAACAGAGAATAAGACTCTATATATACTCTCTTACAATCCTAATTTTAAGTTTCCAATGCCGAATCCCAGCCGAAGAAGAAGTGCAACTATACTACTGGGGAAATGAAATGGATTTTTTCGCTGGGGAAGCAGTCCGGGACTTTGAGCACCTTTATGACGGGGTAAAAAATAAGCCTAAGATAAGAGTAGTTATGGGACAAAGCGCATCTCTCAATAAAACAGACGACCCTCAAAGATTACTTTGTGCGGTAGCAGGAGGTAATCCGCCTGATGTAGTCTTTTTCGACAGATTCGCAGTCGCAGAATGGGCATCACGGGGAGCATTCCTTTGCCTGCAAGAATTCTATGAAAGAGACCTGCGTGAACGACCTGATGACCCACTTACTCTACGAGAAGAATATTTCTTCAGACCCTGCTGGGAAGAGAGCCATTACAATGGTAAACTCTACGCCATACCATGCGACACGGACAACAGGGCACTATATTACAATATTGATCTCTTAGAAAAGTATGCAGAACAACTAAAAGCCATCGGATGTGTAGATCCAAACGACCCCTCTAAGGTTGGACCTCCAAGCACTTGGGAACAACTAAAAAAGGCAGCGGTGATTATGACTGAAAAGGATGAGTATGGAAATATAAAAC
Source organism: Candidatus Hydrogenedentota bacterium (assembly GCA_026415215.1). Classification (GTDB taxonomy): domain Bacteria; phylum Hydrogenedentota; class Hydrogenedentia; order Hydrogenedentales; family Hydrogenedentaceae; genus Hydrogenedens. The sequence continues at coordinate 11,994 of JAOAHN010000033.1, read as the reverse complement.
AAATCGGTTTCATCCCCAATTATGGCAATTCTTGGTTATATATCTATGGCTGGCTGAATGGTGGAGAATTTATGAGTCAAGATGGCAAAACTTGCACTTTAAATTCTCCAGAAATAGTAGAGGCTCTCGCATTCATGTCAGAAATATACGATGCCATGGGTGGCGCTGAGAAAGTAATGGCATTTCAAACCTCTATGCTAATAGGAGATCTCGACCCCTTCGTAGCTGGCAGAGTCGCTATGAAAATAGATGGGGACTTTGCCTTAATCCCCATCGCCAACTCGAGAAGGGGAATGCGTTTTGGGGTAGTGCCTCCCCCTGCCCCCGAAGGCAAAAAGCGAGTAGGGTGGAGTGGTGGCTTTGCTTATGTAATCCCCGCTACTGCAAAACATCCAGAAGAAGCTTGGCTGTTTATAAAATTCCTGGTTTCAAAAAGGGGAGTAGAAATAAGAAATAACGCAGAAATGGAAAAGGTCAAAGGCTCAGGTACCATATTCATTCCACGGATGAGTGCAAGGAAAGATATAACTGAATGGGTAATGAATCATTACCTATATTCTGACCCCACTGTAGAAGAAAGTTTTAAAAACGCCATGAGAATTTTCGTTTCGATGATGCCAGACGCTCGATATCGACCTGTTACACCTGTGGGACAACTACTTTGGAATGAACATGTTAGAAGTATGTGGGAGGGAATTTATAAAAAATATGACCAGGACTATGTTAAAAACGCCAAAATCGCTTTAGATAGAGGCACTGGTGTAGTCCAAAAAGAACTCGATAAAATCTATAATCCCAAACCTTATCCCCAAATTTCCTGGAAACCAATTGTTATAGGGTATATTAGCACTATTATTATAATTATGATTATTATTACTTATGTCCTCTTCAAACGAGCTTCCGCAAGAAGCTATTTCAAAAAGGAATTTTATGCCGGCTACTTCTTTGCAAGCCCATGGTTCCTCGGATTCTTAGTCTTTGGTGGAGGACCTCTATTCTTTTCCCTCATCATGAGCTGTTGTGAATATGATGTGTTATCTCCACCAAAATGGGTAGGTCTGGAAAATTACAGGTTTATGCTAAACGACCCGTTATTCTACAAATCCCTTTGGAATACCATAGTAATGACCATAGGTGTGCCTCTTGGTATGTTAGTGAGTTTAGCCATAGCTCTGCTACTCCAAAAGGAGTGGCGGGGGATGGCAACATATAGAACCTTATTCTATCTCCCAGCTATTATGCCAGGTGTTGCCGCTTCTATCCTATGGCTGTGGATTTTTAATCCGCAAGAGGGCATGATGAACGCCATTTTAGCTAAATTGGGTATAACGGGTCCGCTCTGGTTGCAAGACCCCAAATGGTCAAAACCTGCTCTGATTCTTATGGGCGTATGGGCATCGGGTGGTAGCATGATAATCTGGCTCGCAGGTCTTAAAACTATCCCTACTCAACTATATGAGGCAGCGGAGATCGATGGAGCGGGTGCTATCAGAAAGTTTTTCTATATCACTTTGCCTATGTTAACCCCATATATCTTATTCAATTTAATAATGGGTTTCATAGCTACCTTCCAGATTTTCACCCAGGCGTTCATAATGACACAAGGCGGACCAGTAGATTCAACTTTGTTTTATGCATATTATTTATTTAACAATGGATTTCAATATCTAAGGATGGGATATGCATCCGCCCTGGCTTGGGTTCTTTTCGGAATAATACTAATTTTCACTCTCTTGCAATTAAAGATTTCCCAAAGGTGGGTTTACTATGAGCGTGAAGGTGAATAAAGTCCTGTTTAAAGTAAAGAGGGCTATAAAATTCCTATTATATCATTCAGTTTTAATAGCGGGGTCTATCATATTTTCTGCTCCGTTCATTTGGCTTATTGGAACGAGTTTTAAGGCTCAAGATGAAATGTATCCTCCCAGTTGGTTTCCTCCGGCACCACCAATAGTTATAAAATCCCCATACCTCGGAGCCAATGCCAATGAACTCCCTATCCAGCCCCCTGATGTTAACGATGAGAAATGGAATAGGTTTTTAGAAGATGGTAGAAAAATAGTAAAAGAATCTTTCGTTGAACTAAAAAACAAAATTCCCAATTTCATCCACTCTTATTTAGAAGAGAACTATCTGATAGATTTTACCCTTGCTACTCTATATAGGAGAATGCCTAAGGAACTGTGGACTGATGAGGAAGCAAAATACATAAAGTGGATTAGACAGGAAATTACTCCTGAACTCATAGTATCTTCTTTTGACAATGTATATAGGAGAGTAGCATTAGGAGATATTTTAATAAAAACTTGGTCAGCAGAAAGTTATAATGTGGGAAATGCCGAAACTTTAAAGTGGAATATTAAAGGAGAGTGTGCAAAGTTAGTACCCCAGTTGGAATATTTCCCAAGAAAGAGTATCGAGGTCCACTATGATTTTTCAAAACACAGAGAATTCACATTAGAAACAGTGGCTCCTTGCACTATAAGTAGTAAGGATTTCAAAAAGATAAGATTATCATTAAGAGGTGACAGGTCTTGGTATACAGTATGGGCTACAGTTGATGTAGGAGGGCGGAGGTTTGAAGCTACAGAGGCTGTTTATCTCCAAAACAGTACTTGGCAAGATGTTTTATGGCAAGTTTACAGTGAGGAAGATAAAAGCATAATGATGAAGAGTTGGTATACACTTAGAGATATTGGTAATAGTCCTGAGACACCACCAGGAATGATGAGGTTACGATTACAAATAAGTAAAGTCTCATACCCAATAGTCCTTTTAAGAAAGGCTTGGGGTAATTATAGAGAGGTCCTGCGGGAAGTTCCGATGAGCAGATATATAATGAATAGCTTTATATTAGTAATACTTAATATAGTGGGGCAAGTTTTTTCCGCTTCTTTCGTTGCTTATGCCTTTGCAAGATTACGCTGGCCTGGCAGAGATTACTATTTCATTCTTATATTAGCCACACTAATGATCCCCGCCCAAGTTACACTGGTCCCTCTCTTCTTGATCTGGAAGAACTTGAGGCTATACAATACTTTAGCACCGTTATGGGTACCCGCATTTTTTGGAAATGCTTTCTTCATATTCTTATTGAGGCAATTTATGTTAAGCATACCACGAGATTTAGAAGATAGTGCCTTAATTGACGGATGTGGCTATTTAAGAATATATTGGCATATCATAATTCCGCTAATAAAACCTGCTTTAGCAACAGTTGCCATTTTTACATTTTTATGGGTTTGGAACGATTTTATGGGACCTTTAATATTCTTATCTGACCAAGCCAAATATCCTCTTAGTTTAGGGTTGTTTGCCTTGCATGCTTGGATGATATGGTTCGCTCGATTTGACCTGATGATGGCAGCAGCAGTGTTGATGACTGTGCCAGTGATATTACTGTTCTTCTTTGCACAAAGACAATTTATACAAGGAATCACACTTACAGGACTTAAAGGATAAACACTGTAAGTTAGTAATTATTAATAAGTTAGGGCGATGTTTCATGTGAAACATAGTGCAGAAAAATGTAACAGATTTTAACAAATAATGTAGTTATACTGTAAGCCTTTGGTCTACAATTCCACACATAAATGTTTCATGTGAAACATTAAAACTCAAAATGAAAAGGGCTAATTATGGAATGCATGTATAAGAAGACAACCAAATCAGTTTTACAAACCACTATACCCATCTTGTTTTTATTCATTGCTCAGCTACCCGCCTTTACTTGGCAACATCATCCCCTCTTTACAAAACTCCTCCTCCAAGAGATTCCCGAAGTAGTTAATTCGGAGCCGGTCAATCCAGAGGAACTCGATGCCTTCCTAATATCTGAAGAGGAAGCATTAGCATCAAAGTTGGTGGAAATAGAGACCTGGGCAAGGGCTAACTTAAAAAACTATTCCCCTTGCCCCGAAAATCTGATGTTCTCAGCTACAGGAGATGCAAATACAATTAAAGAGAGATTTTTCCATGCTATAAGGATAAATCCCTATACTCTTCTACCTCTATACAAATTAGGTTTCTCAGACTCACCTCCTGATAATGCAGAATTACTGGATGTCCACGAAGTATGTATCTTGTCCAATACTAAAGAGTTTGAAATCTTTTGTTTTGTTAAATTGAATGAAGATAATGCCGTATCTCCCTTAGATATACTAATATCCTCGTCCAATGAGCCCGATTATGGTATGGACACAAATCTATTTGAGGACAACAACTCAGAGTTTGGGAAAATCTACGGCTTTGGGAGCCAACCCTTCGGCAATCCCAACCTTGACTATGGTTCTCAAGCTCCTTTTCATATGGGATTCTTTCACGAGAGCCCTATTATTTATCTATTTGCTCCATTCTTGAAGAAATCCTATGTTGAATACAGAGTTTATCTGTTCAAAGAACTTGCAAAGTTCGCATTCTCTACTGGACACCCTTACTGGGGATGGCGATTTACAGGTTTGGGTCTCCACTACCTCGCAGATATGTCTATGCCTTACCATTCCACTGCATTACCAGGAAAAAGCGTTCTGTATATGTTAATTATCAACCTCTTGGACATCCTCGGATACCCCACACTCAAAAACAACGCAGTGCAATTATCGTCAAACAGACACCTCGCTATAGAATCGTTTATGGGCTCCCTCTTCTTAGACTTGGTCAAAAATGGCTCTGACCCCTACGGTATAATAGAAACTTTTCTACAGGGAAGGGAAAAATACTCTTCTATCAATAGTTCTTCAGAATATGACAAGTATAACAGAGACAAGTTTTTTTGGTTGCTATTTATGGAACCCTGTCCTCTTATGGAAGGAGAGTATCCCCCTTATTCCGACTATTTAATAAGCGGATGCCTATCTCGTCGATCTCATGATTGGTCAAGAATCTTGGACAAACTCATCTCCCAGACGATTCCAAGTAAATATGTAAACGACCCGCAAGTAGAATTGGGCAATTTAGATGAGAGGTTTGACCTCGTTAATCAGACCATTTTATACGGAAACGCTGATAAAATCCAAGAAATGGTAGATGTTGCCTGTGCATCCTTGTTCTTGTTTAATTACTACAGCAGAGGATATTTAACAGAGATATTAAAGTGTAAATCTTAAAAAGAGTTCAGACTAATTCTTTCTAATCAAAACTAACGCCCCCTTCCGTAATGGAGGATTAAGGTTACTCCAATTATCCTCTATCTTAACTGATGAAAACCTGTTAGGCGGGAAAAATTCAAAAATCTTAGGAGACTGACATAGAAAAATGGTATTTGGCGAAAGCCAGTTGGAAAGAAATTTTGCCAACCTTCCAGGCTGTTCTACACCCCGTGCGGTTATTATACCTACATTCTCTGGAACTATATTATACTTAGGAACACAGTCTGGAAACCCATCACAAACTACTTGTGCAGATATAATATTGAATTTTTTAACTACCATTTGCAGAAAATTAGATTTTCTGATTTTTCTCTCTATTAGAATAATTCTCATATTTTTGAATACAAGAAGAATTGGAATTGCAGGGAATCCCCCGCCAGAACCTATATCTAACCATACCAAGTTAGGATTATCCATCAGATAAGGGACCAAATAATCAATTAAGCTGAGGGAATCCTCAATATGTTCTATACATCCGCGTTCTACATCACCAGGGGAAACCAATCCAGCAATGCTGTTCCACTTATTTATAAGCCCTGTATATTCTTTTACCTCACGCTCCCAAACATCCCAATCTATGCTATATCTATTTAACAACTCAGAGTACAGTTGAATTCTTAACATAGCAGTAGTTTTATTCCGAAATTCATAACCTTATTTAGGATAATAATTTATTTATCCAAACCTCTATAATTCCTAACGCAAAAAATTTTTCTCCTACCAAAACCTGCTCTAAGAATAAACTCACATACTATTACATTTCAATAAAATTTTCAAATAAAAAAGTAGGCAATTAAAGTTAATTTTATTAAGAAACATCAGAGTTACTTTACTACTTAACCGTTAGATTTAGATAGGTTGTAGATATTCGGACTTTAAGAGGAAGGCTTAAAAAGGGTAGGGTTTGCAACGATACCACCCCAACACACGAAAGATATGAACCGCTCTCATATTATTTTTCTCTCCTCGATTTTTCTAAGTTTCATAGTGCTATCATCTATTGAAATCCAGAGTTTTCAGGTGTTAGGACTAAGAGAGTCAATGAGATGAAAGTAAAATTACAAGGACAGGCAGTTGGAGTTAAACTTTGAGTTATTAGGGAAAAGGGTATGAGTAAAATTAATTTTAGCACCTTGAGCTTAGTACGAGTGTTAGAAGGAATTTTTTCTAATATCGGTTCTGGTGAGGGTGGCAAGGGTATTAAGTTAAATATAAGAGAGATACCGAAAGGCAATTTGGTTTCTGGGATAGTTCCGGAAAGTTTTGTATTGAGTTTAGATGGTAGGCGGTATGGGTATGCGGCTGTTCGAGGTGGGAAGTGGTTTATAATCATAGATGGAGTTGAGAGCAAGGAATACGATGGGATTTTGGCCCCAGGTGTAGTCTTTAGTCCAGATAGTAGGGGGTATGCGTATGTGGCTATGCGAGGTGGTATATTTCTGGGCAAGCAGTTAGCAGTCATAGATGGAGTAGAGGGGAAGGAATACGATGGTTTCTTAAAGGGTAGTAAGTTTGTGTTCGATAGCCCAAATAAGATCCACACTTTAGCATTGCGTGAGGGAGAAATTTTCCTACTTGAAATAGAGATAGTAGATAATTCAACGAGATAGTTTAAAAATCTCTCCAAATACATATCTGTTAAGAACTAACTTATCCTTTCACTAACAACCTTACCTAAACAAATCCAAGTCTGCTAAAAGCCTGCTAACTGTGGACTTAATCTTCTCCCACAGCTCTCTGTGTAGTTTTAGATCTTCAGGTCTATTTGTTGGCACTTCTATCTCACAAGAACTCTCTTTAGCCAAGGTATCGAGATAAACTAACTTCAATTCCTCCATACCTTTCGTGATTCTATACTTCGAGTGTAGCATCTGTGTCCCATACTCCAGTCCGAACTTTTACATATATACTCAAAGTTATCCCCATTCGAAACACCGAAACACCCATCAAATATTATTCTACGATATGCATATATTCGCAGGTGAGAGGTTTTGATCGGATGTAGTTATTTAGGGTAGAAGATGGTTTAAAAATGTATGGACTTTAATGATCCCGCTCTAATACTTGCTCTACGCAACTTTTGTCATTCAATCCACTACGCTTACTCATGTAATCATAGGACCTAAAATATCTCTCTAATATTTCTATCATCTGAATATAGGTAATAATAAGGGATAGTTTCTCGATTATTTACACAATCCCACCATTTAACTGCTCTACTAATTCTTTTTTCTCTCGCGTATACGGATAGGTTAGCCGACTCTCTACTTCCTCTCTATTATATACTTCGCCAAACGCGTGTTATACCAAGGGCTCTTCTCGCGTCTGACAATATCTGTCAGTAAATTCATTTCCGTTGTATATTGAGAATAGAATGTACGGGATATGGAAAGTGTTGAATTGCCTTCTATATAATTTCCTGAGCATATAAGGGAGCTCTGTCTATATTCGAAGACGCATATAACCATCAGCTCACTCTGTCTGCAGATCCGAATACTACCTACCTCTGAAGTGATGCTATCAATTCCGGTAATTTTTCTACATCAACATAAATGAATCTCTGAGGTGTAGGATTGAACCCTCTTACTCGAGTTTTTTCATTCCTCCGCTTCCTCTTTTTCGTTTTTCCTTGATAACTCCATATCGATGAATACATGCTCTACATTTATATGGTTCCACTGTGGGAGAAATTGGTTTCAATACATCCACAATATCCCGAGTAGTTAGGCGAGCGGTTCTCTTCACCTCGTAGATGCTCCATTGCTCTACCGCATCGAGAACAGCATAGCCCACAGCCAATGCGGACATGCGAAGATATTTCCAGCAAAATCTTTTTAGTGCCCCTATTTCTCACCTATTACCTATCTACAATTACTTTCCCACCTGCATTTTTGTGTAATACTAGTGGCTGGGCTAAACCTAATATAGACAATTTCGGCTTTCGTATCATCTTCCACTGCTTGGTTGTTATCTTCTCCTTGGGATGATACTTAATCTCTGGCAATATCTGTTTCCCCCTTGATTTTTTCTCAATACATCTATTAAAAATTCATCATAATATTTACATGTCCATAACAACGCATACGACAACTGAATATTCCGACAGACATAAAGATACTATCCGGAGTTTTTAAGAGTATCCTTTCATTATCTTTTTGAGTAGTGAGTCATAATTTGTTTTTGTGCAAATTACCAAAATGAGAAAAACCACTGCTTTTTTACTCTAAAATTGCCAGGATATAAAACATTCAAAGATTTTTCCACATATCCACAATCTTTTTGTGGAAAAATAGTGTATGAATTGTTTATAACTTTGTGGGATTTAAAAGCTTTAATTTTATGTTATAATTTATCTGTAAATCTTTTCCATTCGCTTAGAGAAAAGTTCTTTTTAGGAATCCTTTGCAATGTGAGCTGTTGTAGAGAGAGCAATGCATGCTATACATTTGCATCCGATAAAGAGGCTCTTATGGTATTACAAAGTTATGTCTTTTCTTGCTCAGACATTATTTTATGCTTATATAGGCGGAGTATAATATCCACAAGTTTTCCACACACTTTCCACATATTTTCCAAAAATACACTATAAATCCACACACATCTCACAGATTATTCACAAAATCACAATATATAGTATTATCTTCTATAGTTTAACACCCTATATTGGGAATAAAATTATACTTGAAATTTTAATTTTTTTTAACTACAATATGTTTTTGTTCTAATTTTTTAGTAAAATTAAATTTTCAGATGCAGGGGAAAATCTCATTCTTATTTTAACAGAGATTTTTCTCTGGTTGTGCAGATAATTTTTTGAGATGGACAATTTCGAAGGAGGTAGGAGATGCAAATGAGGGATAATGTAGGTATGGAGCAGGAAATCCCAGAGCCCATCAATGTGCTAACACATGTAATAAAGAGGGATGGAAGAGTAGTTCCATTCAATGCGGGGAAGATAACTCAGGCAATATATAAAGCGGGCACTGCTACAGGTGAGTTTGGAATCGAAATGGCAAGGAGATTAACGCTTAGAGTTTTGGCGTTACTTCAATCTGCACCACGAGAAGGACACCCCTCGGTAGAGGAGATACAAGACATAGTTGAAGAGGTGCTTTTGCATTCACCCTATAAGAAAACAGCAAAAGCATATATTTTGTATCGAGACCAGCATGCCCGTATTCGCGAGATGGTTAACAAGGCTGATGTTGATTTGATTGATAGATATTTGGAGAAAATGGATTGGAAGGTTCAAGAGAACAGTAATATGTCTTATTCTCTGCAGGGTCTAAATAACTACATATCGAGCGAGATTAGCAAGGTGTATTGGCTCAACAAAATATATACTCCTGAAGTTAGGGAAGCCCATGTATCTGGTGATATCCATATCCATGATTTGGGTTTGCTATCTGTTTACTGTGTAGGTTGGGATTTGCAAGATTTACTATTGAATGGATTCAGAGGAGCCTTAGGCAAAGCAGAGAGTAGACCTCCAAAACATTTTAGAACCGCATTAGGGCAGGTAGTAAACTTTTTCTACACTCTTCAGGGAGAGGCGGCAGGTGCTCAAGCATTCAGCAACTTTGACACATTGCTTGCACCATTTATAAGGTATGACCGGCTAAATTACAAAGAGGTGAAGCAAGCACTACAAGAGTTCATATTCAACTTGAATGTTGCTACACGCGTGGGATTTCAAACCCCATTTACGAATGTAACTTTAGACCTGGTGCCACCGGCGAATCTTTCTAACCAACCTATAATAATCGGCGGAGAATTTCAAAGCGAGACTTATGGCGAATTTGTAGAAGAGATGAAAATGTTCAATGAGGCTTTCCTTGAGGTTCTCAGTGAAGGTGATGCCAAAGGCAGAGTGTTCAGTTTCCCAATACCCACATACAACATAACTAAAGACTTTGATTGGGATGACCCTTCATTGATGCGGTTATGGGAAGTCACTGCAAAGTATGGTATACCTTACTTTGCCAACTTCATCCATTCTGATATGTCTCCTTCCGATGCGAGATCGATGTGTTGTAGATTGAGATTAGATTTGCGCGCATTAGAAAGGAGAGGAGGAGGATTATTCGGTGCAAATCCGTTAACCGGTTCTATTGGAGTAGTGACAATAAACATGCCGAGGATAGGTTACCTTTCAGCGGATGAGCACGAGTTCTTTGAAAGATTAGACTATCTTATGAACACAGCGAGGACAAGTCTCGAGACTAAAAGAAAGGTCCTTGAAAAATTCACAGACGGTGATTTGTATCCCTACACAAAGTTCTATTTGCGGAATGTATATGAGCATTACAATAGGTATTGGAATAATCACTTCTCTACTATTGGCATTGTGGGAATGAATGAGGCGTGTCTAAACCTATTAGGAAAGGACATTGGGACTCCAGAGGGGATTCAATTTGCGGTAAAAGTCCTTGATTTTATGCGGGACAGACTGAGACAATTCCAACAAGATACTGGTAATCTCTATAATCTCGAGGCAACACCAGCAGAAGGGACAAGTTATAGGTTAGCAAGATTGGATTATCAAAAGTATCCAGGTATCAAATTTGCCAATTCCAAGGAAGTAGAAGAGAATAATGCTCCACCCTTCTATACTAACTCTACCCAACTTCCTGTGAACTACACCAGTAATATATTCAAGCTCTTAGACCTACAAGAACCGCTCCAAACGAGATACACGGGTGGTACTGTAGTCCATGTTTATCTTGGCGAAGCGTTGCCTAACCCACTTTCGGTAAAGAATTTTGTGAAAAAAGTATGTGAAAACTACAGGATACCTTATTTTACTATAACCCCTACATTTACTATATGCCCCAATCACGGATACATAAGTGGAGAATATTTTAATTGTCCGAATTGCAATGAAGAGACTGAAGTCTATTCAAGAGTGGTAGGGTACCTACGGCCTGTATCTCAATGGAATGATGGGAAGAGAGCAGAGTACAAATTACGAGCAAAATATAGAATATATTAGGTGCAAAAATAACTTACTAAATCAGATGGACTATGAGAATAGGAGGATTTATACCAGTTTCCTTGAGTGACTTTCCTGGGAGAGTATCCGCAATTGTTTTTACTCAGGGGTGTAACTTCAGATGTCCATTCTGTCACAACCCTTCTTTAGTCCTGCCGGAAGAGTTTTCCGAGCCTATATATGAGGAGAGTATCTTGAATTATCTGGAGTCCCAAAGAAGAAACCTGGACGGAGTGGTCATATCAGGAGGAGAACCAACAATCCACAGCGACCTAATAGATTTTATTAAAAAACTAAAGAATATGGGTTTCCAAGTGAAGCTTGACACTAACGGCTCTAATCCTGAAGTTGTAGAGAAGCTGATTAACGAGGGGTTATTAGATTACTGTGCGATGGATATTAAAGCACCGTGGGAAAAGTATAAATTTCTAACTGGTTTGGAAAAAGTTGATGTAAAGCCAATCCAGAAAACTCTGGAAGTTCTACTTCAAAGTGGAATAGAAATTGAATTCAGAACTACATTTGCCACGCCACTTTTGGAATGGGAAGACATTGATAAGATAAAGCAATACATACCATCTAAAATAAATTTAAATGTTCAGAAGTTTATTTCTAAGAATGTGCTTAATAAAACTCTATTTGCTGGTAGGTGATTCTCCCTCTTTGTATCAGCTCTTCTGAGGCAATGGGATAAATAGTGTCAACAATCTGATTCCTTTACCAAAAGAATTCAGTTTCTATTCGATATCTCATAACAGAATATTTTCACAAAGTCACTTTTCCCTGAGATTAAAGATAAAGATATAAAGCACCGAATGTATTTACAAGTTCTCCACTTCTTGTAATCTCAAAAAA
>JAOAHN010000098.1 GCA_026415215.1 Candidatus Hydrogenedentota bacterium | reverse complement strand
ACCCGTTAGAAATGTGGAATTATCGACTTTGTTTTTACCTCGGCGAAAGTGAAATATTTCGAACTACTTTCCGAAGTATTTACGATATGAGAGAATTTCGCGTTGATATTGATAAGAATAACCAAACTATAACTTGCTCTCCTATTGGTTCTACTACGGAAGAATTTAAAAATCTTTCTCAATATCTTGCGATTACTCAAAATATTCCAAGAGAGAAATTATGCTCAGGATTAGGTTTTATCTGGGAGGAGAAAATTCAAGAAAGGTCGTGTAACTTCTTTTTCTATCCTGTTATTGAGGATAAGAATAAATATTCATTTTTTGTATTTGCCCTTCCATTCAAGGGGAAAATCGAACTGCTAAATCCATTGTTAGGAAAGTTACCAGTAAATGAGATGTGGGATATTAACTATTTTTCATACTTGCCCCATTCAAATTCCACAGAGATGCTTTTCCGCACGAACAACTTTGGTTTTAGAGATAGGGATTTTAAAGTGCCGAAACTTGATGGAGTATTTCGAATACTTTGCATAGGTGCTTCAACTACAGAAGAAGGGGTATCTAATCAGGAAACCTATCCTAAAATTTTAGAGAGGGAATTGCAAAAATACTTTGGAAAAAATCGGATAGAGGTATTCAATTGTGGCATTTCGGGAATGTTGATGAAAAAACACTGTGCGAAACTGCCCGATTACTTATACTTAGAGCCGGATATGGTTATTTTATATGAAGGTGTGAATGATGTTGTATATGAAGTATTTCCACATGCTTTTGATAGTGTCCCAATTCCTGTTCGAATTGCGTTTTTGCTTTCTCATTTTGTACGGCGACAAATGCGGTTTGTTTTTTCATATCCGCAGGCGAAAATAGATGAATATTTAGACCAGTTTATATTTCAATATATTGAATATATATCTCAAACGCTTCTGTCGAAAAATATTGATATTGTTATATCAAGCTTTGGAGTGCCTTATCGGGAGAAATTAAATAAGGAAGATAGAGATTATTATGACTACTATTATGACAAGGAATGGGGTTGGGCAAATTCCACTTTTCAACAATACTCAGATGTGATGAAGATATACAACCAGCGACTAAAAGAGTATTGCAAGAAAAATGGAATCTTATATATTCCTGTTACAGAGAATATACCTGCCAGTACTAAGTATTTTAGCGATATTTGCCACATGAGACATGAAGGTATGAAGCTTAAAGCAAAGATTATGGTGGATACATTAATCCCCTATCTGGATGCACTTCTAAGTATTCGGAAGATGCTTGATTAACCAATATTTTTCTTCTCCCTCAATCTCTACTAACCCATTTATTAAGATTTTCACGACATTTAATTAGTGGAAGACATGCACGACATCTGTCATATCCAAAAAAGTGGTTAGGTAATTTTTTCAAAATTATATTTCTTAGGATACGCTTATTTTAGGCATAATATAGCTGAGTTATTGAAAAGGAGCGAATAGAGATGAGCAAGGATATCAATAGGCGTGATTTCATAGGATTAGCAGGTTCTTCTGTTGGAGTAGGTATCTTTGGGAATAATCCAAAATCGAGCAAAGAAGCAGATATAGGAAATATCGGGTCTAAAGGTCCTGTCTCCGAAATTCAAGTTTTGGTGGAGAAAACTCCTTTTATTGATACTCATGAACATTTACCACCTGAATCTGAGCGAGTGTCTAACAAAGATAATAGGGATTTTACACCTACCCCTGACATAGGATTGCTATTTAGTCATTATGCAAACTCGGACTTGCAGGTAGCTGGTCTATCGAGCGGGGATTATAATAAACTCATTTCTTGGGAGCTTTCTCCAAAAGACAAGTGGAACCTTATTTCTCCTTATTATGAGAAGTGCAGAAACACTGGTTATTTGCTTTGTGTGCGGGAAAGCTTGAAGGCTCTTTTTGGGGAGGAGGACTTAAGTGAAGGTAATTGTGAAAAAATAAGCGAGATGATTAGAGAAGGGATCCAACCGGGGTTTTATCGGAGGATTTTGAGAGATGTTGCGAACATTGAATATGTCCAGATAAATTGCCTCAAAAGTGGGGTGTTTCGGGAAAGTGAACCTGCATCTGATTTGATATGTTTTGATATATCCACAGTGGGAATTGCGAGTTCTATTAGGAATCTTAAAAGTTTGAATAAATTTTCGGGTATGGAGGTTACTTCGCTGAAAGAGGCTCACAATGCAATTGAGCATATATTCGAGAAGTTTGGCCCTAAGGCAATTGCAGTTAAAGACCAGTCCGCTTATGGGCGGAAATTGCTATATGAGCGTGTCAAAGATGAAGATGTCGAGCCAATATTCAAAAAATTTGTCCGAAAGCCTTCTGACCTTCTCCCAGAAGAGCTCAAACTTATACAAGATAACCTGTTCAGAAAATGTATTCAATGTGCTACTGAGTATAAACTTCCGATTAAACTACACACAGGGTATTTCGCAGGTTTTAATGGAATGGATTTATCACGGGTTCGGGATAATCTATGCGATTTAGTCCCTCTAATCAAGGACTTCCCCAACACTACCTTCGTGCTAATGCATATCGCTTATCCGTATCAGCACGAACTCATAGCCTTGTGCAAACATTACAGGAATGTATATGCAGATATGTGCTGGTCTTGGATTATTGACCCGGTCTCTGCCACCCTCTTCTTAAAAGAATTTCTCTTAACCGCGCCTATGCATAAGATTTTCACCTTTGGAGGGGATTATACCCCAGTAGAATTAGTTCCCGGACATGCTCGGATAGCCCGTAAAGGAATTACACTTGCTATTACACAACTTCTTAGCGAAGGGTGGATAACCGAATCTGAAGTGCCTGAGTTATTAGATAGAATTATACATCGTAATGCTTCAGAGACTTTTGATCTTCCTCGTGTCTTGAGAGCTTATGGAGTTTGAACTATTTTGTAATTTTACACGGTGAAGATGAAATTAAGCGATACTCCTAAATTGAAGGGAGCTATTTTTGCATTCATATTACTTATATATTACTTACCTCGTTCCATGCTCTGTAGACAGAGGATAATATCCTTTCTTCGATGGTTTCTTTCCACTTTGCCGGCAGACCATATCCTATCTGGAAATCACCTCCTTCATATCCTCCTTCACGAAGAACTCTCAATGAAGGAATGTATCCCATTACATCGTTGGAGTATCCTAATACTATTGCATCTTTCCCAATTTTTTCCTTTATAAATATTGCGTAGTCCACAACAACTTCTCCTCCCAGTGCAATTAAAGGAACTCCACCTAAATTCCACACTTGGATAGGATACTCGTATGAGTTTATAAATTTCTTCCCCTTTGATAGTTCTTTCAGAAGGTATTTTGCAGACCTATATTTGTAGTCTACTTGAGTAGGATCGTTAGCAATCTTTTCTAGCTCATCTTTAGTAATTGGGTCTTCTAAATCTAATGAGATAAATTCCATTTTAGTGATTAGATAGGGTAGGATCTCTTTCTGAGGATCTTCTATAGCGGTATTTACCGCGAAACACAATTCTTTTCCATATTGGCGCGCCAAGGAGAGCTTTAGTCGGGGCATTGGGTCTATATCAGCACAACATCCCGATAAAAAAACAGCAAGAGCATTAGGATAAATGCTTTGGAGTTCTGTCTGTGCAAAACCAGGATAATCTCCACACCACTGATAATCTCCAAGAACTGTTCCATGACATGCATAACTGAATAGGATTACAATTATAGAATCATCTTCGTTAGATTTCGCAAATAACACTGGAACTGAGTAGTCTACGGGCCCTTTGAATTCGGAAAGGTTTTCTATTTCTGTCGCTTTATTGTTTCGCCTGTTAACAGCAAATCTCGAAATTCCTTTTCCGTAGTAGAGTTTTGCAGGGCATAGGTTAGAGTTTGCTTCAGTGATAGCTTGAAATACCTTCCTTTCAAGTTCGGCTGTATAGTCTTTTATCTTATCGATTTGTTCCGTCTCGTCAATTGGGTATATCCCGATAAGTGAATCCTCAATTACCGGACCTGAGTGGGTATGAGAACTATTTAGTATTACATTGGCTGGGTGGATGTGAAGCTCATTTAGCACCTTACTTTTTATTCGTTCTGCCACTTTTTGGGGAAAACCGAGAATGTCACATCCTACTATTATAGCGGTTGTGCCTTGGGCATCTTTGAGAGCTATTGCTTTTACCCAAAGTGGATGTATCGCAGATTCTGCAGGTCTGTTCCGGAAAGCATAACCTGCCATCCACAACCCGGGAGGTGGAGTTATGTCAACAGCAGAAGTACCTATATGCCATAAGGTTTCCTTATTTTTTGCTTCCATATTAGAAAAACTATTTAGTGTTAAATTCTTTTTTTAGCTTCTTCTAATGCTTTTTTAACTTGTGATGGACTGGTTCCTCCTGGAGAATTTCTCCTTGCAACTATAGTCTCGGGTTTTATGATTTCATACAAGTTATTATCGAACAAAGGAGAAAATTGTTTATACTCTTCCATTGTAAGGTTATAGAGAGTTTTCTGTTTTTCGAGTGCATATAATACAACCTTACCTACGATAGAATGTGCTTCCCGGAATGGCACTCCTTTGGCTACAAGATAATCTGCGAGGTCTGTAGCTTCCATATATCCAAGGCTCAGTGCTTTCTTAATGTTATCTTTTAAGACTCTAATTGAGTAGAGCATGCCTGTAGCAACCATTAGAGTAAGCGTTACAGTGTCTGAAACATCGAACAGGGGTTCCTTATCTTCCTGAAGATCCCTATTATATGTTAAGGGTAAGCCTTTCATAAGAGTTAATAAGTTAATTAGACTTCCGTAAACTCTGCCAGTTTTGCCCCTAATTAATTCTGCTACATCTGGATTTTTCTTTTGGGGCATAATACTGGAACCTGTAGTATATGCATCTCCTATTTCAATAAACCCAAATTGAGGAGAGGACCAAATTATTAGTTCCTCAGCCCATCGGGAGAGGTGCATCATGAGAAGGGAGCAGTTAAAAATGAACTCAATCGCAAAGTCTCTATCAGAGACTGCATCCATGCTATTTTTACTCACATCTTCAAATCCGAGTTCTTTTGCTACCGAATAAGGGTCTATAGGAAAAGTTGTTCCTGCCAAAGCTGTGGAGCCGAGGGTAAGAACATTTACTCTTTTTCTGTTTTGAAGAAATCTTTCTTTGTCTCGTTGAAACATCTCAAAGTATGCAAGTGTGTGATGGGAAAGTAATACCGGCTGGGCAGGTTGCAGATGTGTATACCCCGGGATGATTACATCCATGTTCATTTCTGCGAGGTTAATTAACCCCCGTTGAAATTCTTTTATTAGCTCTACAATATTATCTATCTTTTCCCTTAACCAGAGTCTTACATCCGTTACTACTTGGTCGTTCCGACTTCTGGCAGTGTGTAGTTTCTTCCCAATATCTCCTATCTTTTTTATAAGTGCATTTTCGATGTTTGTATGTACATCTTCGAGAGAGTAATCCCATTGAAATTTTTCTGATTTTATCTCTTTTTCTATTTCTTTTAAGGCGGATATGATTTTCTTAGAATCCTTTTTGGTTATTATTCCTTGATTTCCTAACATTCTTGCGTGTGCTATGCTTCCACGGATGTCATGGATTGCAAGCCTGAAGTCATAGTGTATAGACGAAGTAAAGATTTCCGCTATAGGGTCTGTCTTCTCTTTAAATCGCCCACCCCATTGCTTTGCCATCGTTTCTCTCCTATGAGGTTTCTGAGTTTCCTACTCCCAATATATTCACCTTAAATCCTTCGCTTACCCATTTTTTCACATCGATAATGTTATGAGTGTCTAATACAAGTTTAGTCTTCATAAGTTTAGATGCTTGTTTAGGTTCTATATTCTTAAATTCATCATGGGCAGTCAATATTACCATACAGTCTGCATTTTTTAATGCGGACTCTAATGTGTCGAGTGGCATAGGAGGGTGGTGTTTTATGTGTGGGTCGTGCACGGAAATTGTGTAATCCTTAAACTGTAGCAAACTGTAGACATGGAGAGCAGGACTTTCTCGGATATCATCCACATTGGCCTTGTAAGCAAGTCCCAGTAAAGCAACTTTTGGTGCTTGAATCCCTTTGACCATTGCCTCAATTTTTTTGACTACATATCTCGGCATACTGTCATTTCTTTCACGAGCGGTTTTTATTATTTTGGTATCGGTGGGGAAGCTCTCAACTAAGAACCAGGGGTCCACTGATATACAATGTCCTCCTACACCCGGACCTGCTGAGTGTAGGTGAACACGAGGATGGTGGTTTGCCAACTTCGCCACTTCCCAGAAGTTAATACCCAGTTTTTCACAAAGAATGGCAGTTTCATTGGCTAATGCTATATTAACATCTCTGTATGTATTTTCTATAAGTTTCACCATTTCTGCGGTGGTTGCATCAGTAAGAAATATTTTTCCTTCTACAAAAGAAGAGTATATTCTCTTCGCGAGTTCAGCGCATTTTGGGGTAATTCCTCCAATGATTCGGTCATTATGTATTAATTCGTGAAGAATTTTTCCGGGGAGAACTCTTTCTGGACAATGGGCGAGGTAGATGCTTTTTCCAACTTTTAACCCTGATCGTTCAAGGATAGGTTTTAACAATTTCTTGCAAGTTCCCGGAGGTGATGTAGACTCTAAAATTATGAGGTTACCTTTTTCTATATAGGGAACTATACTTTCACCGGCAGAAATTACATATCGCATATCTGCTTTTTTTTCTTCAGTGATAGGAGTAGGGACTGCTATTATAAAAACATCCGCTTTGGTAGGTTCTACTTGTGCAGTCAATTGGCCAGAAGATACTCCCGCTTTTATTAGAGTAAGAAGCCCAGGCTCTTCAATATGGATTTTCCCTTTATTGATTGTTTCCACCACTCTTTCTGAGATGTCTACTCCGACAACCTCATAACCCGCAGATGCGAGAATACCTGCAGTAGGTAAGCCAATGTAACCGAGTCCTAATACACAAATTTTTTTCATTCTTTGCTCCTTGTTTTTACTTTCAGCCTCTCAATTAGATGTTTTGCAATTCGCGGAGCAGATTTTCCATCTCCGTAGGGGTTTATTTTGTTCGCCATAGATTTATAAAAGGTCGAATCATCAAGTAGTCGTTGAGCGGTTTCTAATATTCTATCGTAGTGAGGACCTACTAAAATAGCTGTGCCAGCCTCTATAGCTTCAGGTCTTTCTGTGACATCTCTTAAAACTAATACAGGTTTCCCAAGTGAGGGGGCCTCTTCCTGAATCCCTCCCGAATCAGTTAATATCATGTAGCTCTTTTTTAATATATGAACAAAAGGGATGTATTCAAGCGGAGAAGATAGATGTATTCTTTCTCTATTAATTAGATACTTTTCGGCAGAAGCGAGAACATTTGGATTGGGATGAATCGGAATCAATACCTCAATATCTTTGTTTCTGCTTACAAGTTCTGCTACTGCCATAAATATCTCATCCATTGGCTTACCAAAATTTTCCCTCCTATGAGCTGTTACAACAATTAGTCTGTGTTTTTTACCTATAGTTTCCAATTCCTCTTCCTCAAAATTATATTGCATCTCTGCTATAAATAGGAGTGCATCTATTCCGGTATTACCAGTGACGAGGATTTTCTCTTCCTCTATGTGCTCTGAAAGTAGATTCTCTTTCGCCCTTTGCGTAGGAGCGTAGAGAAAATCTCCTATCGCATCAACTAACCTTCGATTTATTTCCTCGGGGAATGGGCGATACTTATCATAAGTTCGCAAGCCAGCTTCTACATGGCCAATGGGAATCTTGTAATAATATGCTGAAATCGCAGATGCAAGTGTTGTAGTTGTATCCCCATGCACAAGCACTGCGTCTATTTTCTCATTTGAAAAAAAATTACATAGATTTGTTATAACTCTGGTGGTGATATCCTCAAGCTTCTGACCAGGGCTCATAATGTTTAAATCATAATGGACTGGGAGTGAGAACGCCCTAATCACTTGGTCAAGAAGTTCTCTATGCTGTCCAGTCAGGCAAACTGTTACATCCACCCCTTCATTCTGGAGAGATTTTATTACAGGAGCCATCTTAATAGCTTCAGGGCGGGTACCTATTATTACCCAAATGTTCACGAGATGTTCTTCCTTACTCAAACACAGTTGTGAAAAATGGCAAGAGAGTAGATTATTATAACAAAGTCATAAAATCATGGTAATTGGATAAATGATAGATTATTTAGGTAAATTTTTAAATATCCTCCATAGTGCAAGGTATTACAAGCCTTCTCAACTGAAGTGGTATTTCTACTATCGAGTAAGAAATTTCCTCCCGATTTCTCTATGGTTTTCACCGAATGTTCCATTGGAAATTCAGATAGAAGAAAGAAAAAAGGAGAGTTTAAGAAGGTATGCCAAATTGTGGGCTGAACATATTTCTCTTAAGAAGGAGGAGATAGATAGTATTTTGGAAGGACGGGTTAAGTTTGCAGGCGAAGAATTTTGTTTGAATGAGAGTTTGGAGGGGACCAAAGTAAAAATTTCACCACTTGCAAGTTATGAACTACATTCTTTTGATTTTATATGGAAATTGTGTATCTACTATTTCCAGAGTTTCGATGAAAGGATAGAGAAATTTGTCAAAGATTGTATTGTAAGGTGGATAGAATTAAACCCACCAGGAACGCCTGTCTCATGGGACCCTTATCCTACTTCCTTTAGGATTAGATATGTCCTCACGGCATATTCAATATGGGGCTGGAATGATGAGCAGATTTTACACTCGGTATGGCTACAACTCCAATATCTTACTCGGTCTCTGGAGTTACATCTACTGGGTAATCACATACTTCAAAATTTATGTGGAGCTTTAGTCGGAGCAGAAGTAGTATCACCTGAATTTAAGGAAAACCTCCTAAAAACACTTTGTATTGAGTTGGAGGAACAGATTTTAGAAGATGGAGGACATTACGAAAGAGTTCCTATGTATCATTTCCATGTGTTATGCGATTTGCTTTGGCTTTTGGCTGTTTTGGATCCTATGCCTCTTTTCATAAAGGAAACAGTTATAAAAATGCTCAAATTTGGAGAAGGTATTACTCTCTCCGATGGGAACTACCCTCTTTTTGGTGATAGTGTTTACGAACATCTTCCTCGGTGTGAAGAAATATTGCATGTTGGCTATAAATTGACTGGGATTGTTCCCCAAACTAACATTCCTAAGAAAGCCTTAAAGGATTTCCCCCACTCTGGCTATTATTTATTCAAATGTCAAACCGTAGGTAAAAGAGATATTGAAATGGTAATAAAAGGAGGAGAACCAGGACCATATTTTCAACTTGCTCATGCACATTCAGACCAGCTTAGTTATGAATTATTAGTAGATGGAAAGAGGTTCGTAGTAGACTCAGGAGTCGACGGATATGCTGGGAGTAAGTATAGATTATTCCAGAGAAGTTCTAAGGCACACAATATTATATGGATTGATGGAGTAGACCAGTTGGAAGCTTGGGGAACTTTTAGAGTAGCAAGGCGAGGACGATGTGAGGTTGAAGAAGTAAAAACAGAGCCCTTATTTAGGTTTGTGGGCAGATACTACTATTACACAGGAGAAAGAATTAAAAGAACAGTTGAGCTGAATTATCCATTCTTATCTATCAAAGATGAGGTAATGTGTCGTCCTGATAGACGCTTTGTCTACAATTTCGTTCATTTTCATCCTAATGTAAATGTTGTATTAGAAGATAGTGGAAATAATTGTATAATAGCAACAGGCTACGGAATACAAGTAAATTTGGATATAATAGGGACAGATTCAGTTGAGTTAGTTAAAGGCTTGAGAGATTACTCACAAGGTTGGTATTCGGAAAGATTTGGCTATACCGTTCCTAATAATGTTGTAGTTATGTTAAAAAGGAATACCGAACACTCCAAAGTTTTGATGTTTGAGTATAAATTCCGGTTTGAATAAATTAACTTCTGGGACTATCTGATGAAAGAAAAAAGAAGGTATAAAGATAACCTTAACGGGATGACTAATGTGGGGGAAAGTTTAGAGTCAGTTGAGCGAGATTTACTGCTAAGGAGAATAACAGTTTGGGGAATTTTTCCCGTTTGGATACTTTTGGTTGTTTTAACCCTCAGCCCTTTTACGGGAGACCCTTCAGCTCCTATTAAGAATCTTATTATAAGTTTTTGGGGTTTTATAGGATCTATAGTGGTGGTCTGGATGGCTTGGTATAAAGGATTAGAAATAAAGTTAAAAAAGAGTTTAAGCATATTTATCGGAGGATATTTATGTATCTTAATGTTCTCTACCATATTTGCATATAACAAAGGGCTCGCAATAAGTGAGATTGTGTTATGGTTTACGCTTTGTGCGGTAGCGTTTTCTATTCATATCCTCATTCGAGAAGAAAGAGAATTGGAATGGATTTTACTGTGGGTGGTAATAGCAATAGGCTTGTCGAGTGTTTACGGTTTTCTGCAAAAGTTCGGAATAGACCCATTCCCCTGGTCTACTCGAAATGTGGAAGAGTATAGAGGGCTCCCCTCAAGTTACGCTAATCCAAATTTTGCAGGACATGCATTATTGTTTGGCGTTATAACCTCTGCAGGACTAACTCTATACTACTTTTCTTTAATATTTAGGGATATTAAAAACAATTCTGAAGAAAATAGCTCATCTCTAAGATGGAATTGGATTAAGTTAGCAATATCTTTAGTGGCGTTCTTTCTTACTTTTACCCATCTGTATTTTACGAGAATGAGGAGTGCAAGGATAGCTCTTTTAATGTCATTTTGCTTTGCGTTATTTTATATTTTATATGGCCATAAGTGGCATCCACGAAGAATTATTGGGTTTGCGTTGGGTTTGAGTGTGGTTGGAGTTGTTTTGATTACGATTATCTTTTATATTTTGGGAATGGTAGGTAATGAAAGCCCTCTTCCTTTTGACAACTCTCTCAATCTTAGATTAAATGGCTATTATGGCGCAGTTAAGATGATTTTAGAGAGACCTCTGTTAGGTTATGGCCCAGGGAATTACCGTTTTGCGAATATTCCTTATTGGACTAATTATGAAAAATTGTGGTTCACTCTTGAGAAAAAGAGAAATTATCATGTGCATTGCGATCCACTTGAAGTGCTAATAGACGGAGGAATTCTTGCGGGTGTTTTCTATTTCGGAATGATACTTCTCGGATTTGTTGGTGGAATATATTTGTATAGAAATTCCAATACCAAGTTTGGGAAGTATATCGGGATTGCTATCTCTTCAATCTTTGTTGCATTCGCATCCGATGCGATATTCGGTTTTAATATAAGAGTTCCAGTATCCAGTGCACTTTTTTCCCTTTACCTGGGTTTGTCTCAGTTTATGATAGAGGATGAAGAAATTAGGGTTCCAAATAAGAGATTTAGAACTTTATCTTTAATAGCGTTTGTTCTCTGTGGAATTACAAGCATATACCAGGCGTTTGCTTACTATGCAGATGTAAATCTTCAGAAAGCAAGAGGTGGTATTCATTGGGCTCAGGAATATGAGAGAAAGAATCAACCTCAGGTCCGTGCAAGACTACTCGATAAGGCCCTTGAGTTTGTAGAGATTGGCTTGCGGTATAAGTCTTACGACCCACGCTTTTCAGAGGTCGCTGGACGAATATGTATGATGAAAGATGACTACAAGTCTGCACTTGAACATTTTGACCGTGCTATTAGGGTGGACCCATATAATCCCGAATTGTGGACAGTTCAAACTCAGTGCTGTTTAAATTGGGTTCACTATGCAAATAATGAGAAAGTAAATTTAGATATGCCCGCTCAACAGGTGCTTGATTTAGCGGAAAAATCTGCTGAGAATGCTCTCAAATATAACGATAAATATCCTGATGCCTATGAAGGAATGGCTCGGGCACTATACTTTAAGACTTTATTTCTTAGGTTACCTGAAAATGATAAAAGAGATTTATATTCTCGAGCAATTGAATATGGGAAGAAGGCACTCGAACATGGAGTTAAAGAGAGTTTCTCTTTATTGCAAATCCTTATTTTGTGTCATCAGGGAATAAAAGATTACCAAGGTTGTGCGGATTTTCTCCAGAGGGCTCTCTCGATAGATATGGAGAATATTGAGCTTTGGTCGAGATACGCTAATGTGATGAAGGAACTCGGATATCCTCCTGAATACTTAAGCACCTTAGAGAAGGTATATGCGAAGCTTAAAAAAGAGGCAAATAGAACAGCTCCTACACTTGCTCAATTAGGTTTGATGATTTACCAAGAGAATATTCGTAGAGGTGAAGCTACTGATATAGCCATGAGTGTGCTTGAAGATACGCTGAGATTAAATCCTAATGAGCTTAGTACTTGGGGCGCTTACATATATGCGGTTCCTGAGGGTCGTAGATTAGAGTCTATTAGAAATCAAGTGCAGAAGTTGAGTAGTGCTACCACACCTCTCCCTGAAATTCTGGGGTTGATCAGTAAGCCTGAAGAAGAGATTAACTGGCTATACATAACCAAAGAGGTCCTTAATTTAGTTAATAGTGACGAAAAAAATAGAGTTCCATATAAGACGCAAGTGCTTAGATACTCGTGGATAGCTGAAATTTGCTTTAGTGAAAACATTAATAGTTCGAAAGGAGACAAACCAGAAATTTATGCAAACCTTATAGATATATACTTGAAACTAAAATTTCAACATAGGGCTTTGCCATGTTTTCAATTAGCTCAAAATGTTCAAAGTAATTCTGTTAGACAAAGAGTGTTTTACCTATGGGCTGAAACTTTGTTCAAGATGAAGAAGTATGAAGATTCTTTGGAGAAAATCAGAGAATCCTTGAAGATAAATCCTGAACATATTCAGTCGCGAGTTTTGCTCGTTCAAACACTTCTCCAGTTAAACCGCTTTTCTGAGGCTAATCTTGAATTTCAGGCGTTGAAGCAAGTATTGCCTGAAGATTCTGCTACGATGCGGTCGTTAAAACGCATGTTTGAAAATAGACAAAGTTAGCAATGAGGGCAATTGTATATGTCCGCAAAAGAAGATGTGCACACTGAGAATAAAATATACTCTCGGGTTCAAAAGATTCTATCTCAACAATATGGATATTTATCAATTTGTGCTACCTGCCTTTTAATAATTGTCTTATATGTTTCAATTGCTTATCTTAGATTTGCTCCTAAAATTCTCTCCAGATTAGAAGAAAGTGTCGGTGAAAATTTGATGAAGTTTGCTATGTCTTTGGAAAAGGCTAAAAATCCAGTAGATGCCAAAAGGATTTATGAAATAGCAACTAAATCCAAGTTTAGTGGAGAATTCAATAGAACTTATGTTCTCTACAGGTTGGGATACCTTTACTGGGAAGATAAAGAGTATGAAAAAAGTGCAGAGTACTTACTCCAATCTGTTCAATCTACATTTCCTCAAATTTCCGCATATCCTCTACTTATAGATAGTATGTTGAAATTGAATAGGACTGAAGAGTGCCTCCCCTTGATAGAAAAATGGCTAAAGGAAGTAAGAGATAGAGAAATGTATGCGGAGGCACATTTTTATTTAGGTAGTGTCTACAAACGGTTGGGTCAGGAAAACAAAGCGGAGGAAACTTGGGTAAAAGGGCACAAAATTTTGCCTGGTAGTAAAAGCACTTACGAACTTGCAATACATTACAAATCTCTTAATAATTGTGAAAAAGCAGTTTACTATGCGGAGTCTGTTCTAAAAAATCAGCTTCTTCCTACTCGAGAAGAATATATGAACAAGATAATTTCTCAGTGTAAGAGTAGCTCTTAAGTAGGATGCAACACCGAAACTAACAGAGTAATTTATTCTTTCTTCTGGAATCTAATTATGCGTTGATGTTCAGTATGTTTCTACAGTACGACAAAGAGGGACATTATATTTGCTACAGCCTCATTTACGGGAGCTTTAGTAGGATAGCGGAGGAATTCACAGTGACCGTCCAGGTATAAGACATTGCATCCGCCTGGGATGTGATTAAAGAAGACCGCTGTTCCAGCAGTGCCAAGCTGGTCTAACATAATAAATATTTCGCTCTGAGCCTTTGAGGAAGCAGAGGGATTGTTTATGTCTGTAATGAGAAATCTTTCGATACCTTCTCTTAACCTATATAATGTATTGTTTCCCCCATTGCCTTCACCGACTAAGTAAGGACCGGTTACATCACTGTCTGCTGCTCTTGCTACAATACTGGGTTCTACAGAGCCAGGGTTCATAAGTGCGTTTACTACTCCGGGTTCAGAGATAAGTTGAAGGATAGCATAAGGTAGTTGTTTTGGTACTATGGTGTTAGTATTTAGATTGGGCGCATTCGCTCCCAGGACCTGAACTATAAGCTGGAGACTTGGGATACTCCCTACATTTGTTAGTTGGTCAGGAGTATCACCTAATCTGTCAAATACCCAACCAAAATAGGCATAACTTGCATCTATCACTGCTACTCCCTCATCCCATCTGAGATAGTATCCTATATGATAATCATTTGGAGTAATACCTAATTGTGGATAACTTCTCCCTTTGAGAGTATTCAGATTATCTTGAGCATCGGAAGGGCAGATTATAATAGCGGGATCAGTGAGATACTCAGGGTATATTGCCTTAACTCTTGGCCCTGCAGCAATATATGACTGCCAGCTTGAGTCTGCCTCATTCTGTGCTACCTCAATTTGAATAGGAGGATATTTCCCTCCTGGGGACTCATTTGAATACATCTTGAATATTAATCCCCATTGTTTTAGGTTATTTTGACAACTTGACCTTCGTGCAGCTTCTCTTGCGCGAGCAAGTGCTGGTAATAAAATTGCTGCCAATATTCCGATGATAGCAATAACTACTAATAGTTCTATTAATGTGAAACCTTTTTTGCGCATAAGAATCTCTCCTATATTAATAATGTTGTTCTGCTGAAGATTTTCAGATAATAATAGTATATCTAAAATATATTGAAAATCAACTTTTTAACCTATTAGAAACGGAGTAGATTTTGGTAAGACTGTGGGTGGAACAGGAAATGTCATCGAGTGTTAAAATATTAGAAAAAGTAAATATTTGGAGAGAAAACCTATGAACAAATCTATCCTACTAAAGTTTGTAAATCCTATTTTAGGAGTACTCTTCCTAAACCAGGCTCTGACAGGTTTTTTTCATCATTCCTTGAGCCATAAGACTTTTGAGCTGTTACATGAGGGTGGTGCTATCATTCTCGTAACCTTCACCATTGCCCATGTTTATCTAAATTGGGGATGGATAAAATCGAATTTTTTGAAAAGATAGATATTTGACCCCCCTAACTATATTAAAAGTTGGTATGGTGTGATTGGGTTTCAGTAAAAAAGTCAGTCCCTACTGATTTTCTATTTTGTGGTCGGACTATTGAGAATGTTTTTCATTCTTTAAGATGTCCATCCAATTTGTATTTTACACTAATTGAAAATGCTCGCCAAGATATACTTGACGGACTCTTTCATCTTGGGCTATTTCTTCTGGTGTCCCTGCGCAGATAACCTTACCCTCACTGATTATATAAGCTCGGTCGGTTATCGCTAATGTGTCCCTTACATTATGATCTGTAATTAACACACTAATACCCATATTCCTCAAGTTTTTGACCATCGTTTGGAGTTCGCTTATTGCTATGGGATCGATTCCTGCGAAGGGCTCATCCAGAAGAAAAACCTTAGGTTGGGTTACAAGTGATCTTGCTATCTCTGTCTTTCTTCTTTCTCCTCCGGATAGTGTATATGCGTATTGCTTTGCGAGATGGTCTATGTTAAGTTCTTGCAGGATCTTATGTGCCCTTTCGTGGTGCTCCTGTTTGCTCCCACCCATAAACTCAAGTATTGCAAGGAGATTTTCTTCAACAGTCATATTTCGGAATACAGATGGCTCCTGAGAAAGATATGCAATCCCTTCTCTTGCCCTCTTATACATAGGGAATAATGTGATGTCTTTAGAATTAAAATAAACTTTACCACTATCCGGTTTTAGTAATCCGGTTATCATATTAAAAGTAGTTGTTTTTCCAGCTCCGTTAGGTCCAAGAAGGCCTACTATTTCTCCCTGTTTTAGGGTGATTGATACATCCTTGACTACTACTCTTTTTTTGAAAGACTTTGTTAACTCTTGTGTTTCCAATAAGAATTCGGACATAGTTATACTTTAGATTGGTTTTATATACTTAGGAAAAGCGCTGTAAAGTAAGATCCTATTAAGCTTAATCCTTTCTCCTGAGGTAAGTTCTGGTTTGGAGAGTAAGTCCTTCGCTTCTTGTGGTATCTGGACATTATGCCATGCAGTTTCTCTATAAAAGTCTGGTTTTTTTAGCAAAGTATTGATTTGTTTTAATAAATCCTTTTTTCTCTGTAAGATAAGTTCATTCGGAGCAGATATGAATTGTTGTCGAGCATCGCTGTCAAATTTGCTCAAAAGATATTTTCCTGGAGTATCAGTGTTAGACTGGGCTTGTCGCTTCAACTCATTTATAAACTCATTCCAATCTACTATGTCTTTTTCGGAGAGTAGATAACTTGCTATCTCTTGATCTTCACCTGAAATGAAATCAGAGCCCTGAAGTGGAATCATATCCGCTCTTAGATTTTCTATGTCAACAGTGTTATTTTTGAAGTCCAAAACTATTTTTGAGCCTTTCAACCCTTGGGCTTTTGGGCTGTCGAGAACTGGATTCCCTGTAAACTCTACCCTTTCCTGAACAAAATCCCATACAGCCTTTTCGGCTGAAAGTTTACCTTCAGGATGCTCGAGATATACTTTCCCTTCCATAATAATCTTAGCCGGGGTTTTCCTACCCTCTTCCCATTCGAAAAACATTCGATCTGCTTTAACGGGCATAGGAGGTGTTTTGGTGTCGTCAGATAGCAGAACTATACTTACCCCATCAGTCATCTCTTTTATATTCATACCCCCTTGGAAACTGCCTTTAAGTTTGCCTACGCGTTCTATTTTCATCGAGGTGTATTTCCCGAGATTCGCCTCCTGAGCTTGAATTAGTGTTGGCAGGATTAACCCGATTAGTATGAAAATAGGCACTAATAAATTTTTTTCTATTTCTCTTTCTCTACGATTCCACATTTATGTTTCCCTCAGCACAAGAGGAGCAACTCCTGAAACATCAGTGAGTTCAAAAGTTTTAGCATCGGGATAAATCACAAGTGAAGAACAGGTTAATGATATACCATCACCCTCAACTGAAACCTTGCCTCCTGAGGTGATTTTTGCAGGTTCTGCCTCGGTTTTATTTGTCCAAAGTAGGCTATCCGTTTGGAATGAGATTCCTTCCATTTCTGCATGTATTTTTCCCGATAGGGAAGCGCTTCTCATTTTATCAAAGGTTCCGCTTTCTGCTGATATGCGAACTCTTTCTACTCCGTCTTTTGTGTCGTATATTACAGCGGTAATATCTTCAATTTTCCAGTTATTGTCATCGATAATGTGAAACTTTTCAGCGTGTAGCCAGATAGTTGGTTTTTTCACCTCGCCGAGAGTAGGATTAGGGTCATGATGATATAAATCTACTGCGGATACGGTCATTGAAGTTAAGGCTTGCTCTCCTTCACTAACTTTACCACTACTTTCTGGAGGCTGATATGTAGATGATTTTTTCCAATTTGAACATGAGGAAAGGAGAATAGGAAGAATCGCTATTAAGGTCCAAGTAGGCACTTTACAAGAAAACATTACTTTTGTCCTCGTATGTTTTTGTCATAGATTAGCTTGAGTCCTTTTAGAGTAAGTAAGGGATCGACAACATCAATATTCTTTGTGATTTTAGATATTAGGTTAGCCATTCCCCCTGTAGCTACTACTTTCATCTTTATCCCCATTTCTTCCTGTATCCTGGTGATCAAGCCATCTACAAGGTCAGCATATCCGTAGGTTAAGCCTATTCTGATGTTGTCAACGGTGTTCTTCCCTATAACGGTGTTGGGAATAACAATGTCTACATGGGGCAGTTTTGCACAGTGTTCAAAGAGCGCCTCTGCTGATAGTTGTATCCCCGGCACTATGATACCACCAATCCACTCCGCTTTGTCAGTTACTACATCGAAGGTTGTGGCTGTTCCAAAGTCAACAATTATAAGCGGGCGTCCGTATTCTTCGATTCCTGCCACAGCATTTACTATACGGTCTGCACCAACTTCTTTGGGATTCTCCACCTGGAGGATTATTCCAGTTTTGATCCCTGGCTCAACCATAATAGGCTTAAAACCAAAAGCGCGGGTAGAAAGTTGGATTAGAGATGGATTCACATCTGGAACTACACTGGAAATGCAACAACCTCTAATCATGGAAGGTTTAATGCCCGCGGTGAAAAACAACATGTTCAGCAGAAGATGAAACTCATCGCCCGTGCGGTAGTTGGAGGTCAAAAGCCTCCAGTGATTTATCAGCTCGTCCCCCTTGTATATGCCTACGACTATATTAGTATTCCCCACATCAATTACCAATAATATCTCTTTGGTGTTATTTTTCTTCATAGTTGGACTATATCCTTTCAACGAGGACGGAGAGATCGAGGGTAGGTGCAGAGTGAGTAATTGCGCCTACGGATATGATATGTACACCAGTTTCTGCAACTGGTCTAACTCTTTCGAGTGTCATATTACCACTTGCTTCTAATAAAACGGGAAATCCTTTTGCTTCCTTTACAGCGGTTTTAATTTCTTCCAGACTCATATTGTCCAGCAATATAGCATCTGCTCCGGATTCCAGAGCCTCCTTTAACTGTTCAAGAGTTTTAACCTCTACCTCTATTCGTTCAAGGTGGGAAATTTTTTTACGGAGAAGTTTCACAGCAGTTGCTATATTACCACCTACAAGTTCTAAGTGATTTTCTTTAATTAATATACCATCAGATAGGTTGAATCTATGTCTGTATCCTCCTCCGTGGACTACAGCTTCAAGTTCAAGTGCCCTTAATAATGGTGTAGTTTTCCTCGTATGACAGATTCTCACAGGTAGGTCTTTTACCCTTTCCACATATTTGGATGTCAATGTAGCTACACCGGAGAGATGCATAAGAAAGTTCAGGGCTACCCGTTCAGTGGAGAGCACTGCCCGCGCATTTCCTTCAAAACTGACTATTACATCGCCCTTTTTTACCCTGCTTCCATCGGGAATTTCTTGCCATTTTTCAATCTCGGCTTGTTGAAGTTCGAAAAGCCTTTTGAAAACCGTTAAACCGCTAACAATCCCATCTGCTTTGGCTATTAACTCTACCTTGCATCTGGCGTCTTTTGAAACTACAGTATTAGTAGTTTTATCACCAAGACCTATGTCCTCTTGTAAAGAAAGATATAAAAGTTCATCTAACTCAATTGGAGTATACATAGAAACCTATTCCAATTATTTGTTGTTAAAATTTTTGGATAATCCCAAGGGTTTCGTTTGTGTTTCAAGTATAAGATAATATCAAAACATCGATTTTCTTATCGAATTCTTCTGATTAATTTGTTATCCTAATCTTATAGTTTCTTAAGTATATTTGGATGTAAAGGATTGAGAAGGTGATAGAACTTAGTAAAAGAAATTTTAAGTTTCACCTATGGGAGTTTTGTTTTTATGGCTAAAAAGGCTTCACTTAATAGAACATTAACTTTAAGCAATTCAGAAAGAAAAACTTACAAGAAACAACTATTAAATAAAATTGATAGACCTGTAGATATAAAAAGTATCATTAACAAGGTAATAAATCAAGATTTTTGGGAGGTTGTGGATTATCTACCTGACAGTTTTGTGGACTTATTATTTGTAGATCCCCCTTACAATCTAACAAAAAATTTTAACACTTCATCTTTCAAAGAAATGTCTATACATAGTTATATGGATTGGATGGAGTCTTGGTTGAAGAAACTTGTTAGACTTCTGAAGCCTACCGCATCGGTTTACATCTGCGGGGATTGGCGCTCTTCCTCTGCTATTCATCTCTTATGTGAGAAGTATTTTAAGGTCAGAAATAGGATAACTTTTGAGCGGGAAAAGGGGAGAGGAGCAAAAAACAATTGGAAGAATAACTCGGAAGATATATGGTTTTGCACTGCCTCGAATGATTATTATTTTGATGCTGAAGCAGTGAAATTAAAGAGAAGAGTAATAGCCCCTTACAGAGTAGATGGAGAGCCGAAGGGCTGGAGTGTAGAAAATGATGGTAAATACCGATTGACCTATCCCTCTAATATATGGACAGATATAACAATCCCATTTTGGTCTATGCCTGAAAATACTCCCCATCCCACGCAAAAGCCAGAAAAGCTTTTGGCAAAAGTTATTCTTGCAAGTTCCAGAGAGGGTGATATTGTTTTTGACCCCTTCGCTGGCGTAGGGACTACAGCTGTGGTAGCCAAAAAACTAAAGAGGAACTTTGTAATAATAGAAATAGACGAGGAGTATTGTCTCTATGCAGTTAAAAGATTACAATTAGCAGAAATTGATTCCTCAATTCAGGGATATTATGACGGTGTTTTTTGGGAAAGAAATTCCTTGCGTGATCAGGGCAGAAACTGAAGATTGCTCATAAGAGTTCTGTTTCTCCTGGCACTGCAACAGGTGGCACAGGCATAGGACCGAATTCAATTTTCTCAGGCACTAAGGAGAGTTTAGACTCATTCAATACCCAGTCCCAGGTAACTTCTTGGCCTGTGTAGGCAGACATTCTTCCCATTATAGCGCTTAAAGTGCTTTCTGCTATCGCTTTAGTCTCGTTGATAGGCGTATTGCTCCTGATACTTGCAATTAAATCAGCATGTTCTTGTTCGTAGGGGTTGTTGTTCTCGCCCTGGTATGGATATTCTTTATCAGTGCGAATGTATTTTCCCGGTTCTGCTACACCTTCGGTGCCAACTATGTATTCGCCTACTCTCTTATAAGTATCTTTATTTTGTCTGCAATAACTGTTAACTCTAATCCCACCAGGATATTCGAATTCCACTGCAAAGTGGTCATAGATGTGTCCAAACTCAATATCCGTTCTTTGTTGTCTACCCCCCATACCTACTGCTTTTATGGGATGAGCATTTAGGACCCAATTGATTACATCTATGTTGTGGACATGCTGTTCAACTATGTGGTCTCCTGATATCCAGGTATAGTAATTCCAATTACGAATTTGATACTCGACATCGCTCCACTCAGGTTTGCGAGGAATCGGCTTATAGTAGTCATAATCACCTATCCAATAACAAGAAGCAGAAACAATCCTACCAATAGCGCCCTCGTGAATTTTCTTTATAAGTTCTCTGTATGAGTTCTGATGTCTTCTCTGGGTTCCTGCAACTACAGACAATTTTTTCTCAGTGGCTTTTTCACCAGTAGCGAGGATTTTTCTTATACCAACCGGGTCAACAGCTACAGGCTTTTCCATAAATACATGTTTCCCCGCTTCTATAGCATATTCAAAATGTTGAGGCCTAAAAGCAGGTGGAGCAGCTAATATTCCCATATCCGGCCCCGACTCTATAACGCCTTTGTAGTTATCCCAGCCTGTGAAGCAGTGCTTATCATCTACTTGGAGTGCATCTCCGATTTGCTGGGCAAGTTTTTCTCGGCAGGTGGCTAACATGTCAGAGAAGAGGTCTCCAATAGCCACAATCTTCACATTTGGAGAAGAGCGAACGCAGTCAATACCGGCACCTGTGCCTCTTCGTCCGCATCCAATTATACCCACTTTAATGGGTTCAGGTTCAGAAAACCCGTTTTTCGCTATAAAAAATAGCCCTGTGGTTATTGCAGATGTTTTAATAAAATCTCTGCGAGTAGGTTTGTTTTTCATAGTCTTCTCCTTGATTTATATAAAATTAATTTTCACCTAATTCCATATTTTTTCTGCACGCTCTTCATATTATAAGAAACTATATGACTATTTTTATAATATAGTTGTAGAGTATATTAGATGTTTCATACAATTTGATGTTTACCATTAATCTTGAAGGAGCCTAATGTATGAGAAAGATTTTATTCACTTTCATCATTATGTTCCAATTCTCAACTCGGATGTTGGCAGTGGAACAAATTGTTATCAGTTCGAACTGGTATGTTCAGAGTTCGAAAGGAATCGAGAAAGAAGGTGATTATTGGTCACAAGTGGGCGTAGAGTGTAGCAATTGGTATAGAACCACGGTGCCAAATACAGTGCTTGCGGTTCTTGAAGACGCTGGAGTTTATCCAAACTTGTATTTCGGCACTAACCTAAAGAAAGTGCCAGGCTACATAGATGGATTATGGCTGATAATGCCGAAGGACAGTCCGTTTAGAGACCCATGGTGGTATAGGACCGAGTTTGATGTGCCCAAGGGTTGGGAAGGGAAATATATAACTCTGCATTTTGATGGTATTAATTACGAAGCAGAAGTATGGCTGAACGGAAAATTAGTGGCAGATAAAACCCAAGTGCGGGGGATGTTCAGGAGGTTTGAATTTTTGGCCTCTAATTATCTGCGATACGGAGGTAAGAATGCTCTTGCAGTAAAAATATATCCACCTGGATTACTTCCTGACAAGAATTACAAAACGAAACAAATAGAAGCAACTACAGGTTGGGATGACCACAATCCTCAACCTCCTGATAGAAACATCGGTATATGGCTCCCAGTTTATCTGCGGTGCCAAGGGCCTGTGATACTTAGACATCCGTATGTTGAATCTGACCTTGCCTTGCCTACTATGGATTTTGCAGATTTGACGGTATCAACTTGGGTAACAAATTTATCTGACAAGCCAGTAAAGGCTAAGTTATGTGGTAAGATAGAAGAAATCTCGTTTGAGCAAGAAATAGAACTTTCTTCCGGGGAGAAAAAGGAGGTTTTATTCAAATCATCGGATTTTCCATCTTTGAAAATTTCCAACCCTCGAGTTTGGTGGCCTGTAAATCTTGGTGAGCAGAACTTATATACCCTTACCTTAACATGTGTTGTTGATGGAATTGTTTCGGACGAGGCTGGCACCCGTTTTGGTATAAGAGATGCAAGGACCGAACTTAATAATGAGGATTGGAGGACTTATTACATAAATGGTGAGAAGATTTTAATTCGTGGTGGTGCGTGGATGACTTGTGATATGCTTTTGAGGTTTACGCAGAAAAGATACGATGCTCTTATAAGGTTTGCTAAGGAGGCGGGCTTAAACATGCTTCGCTCCGAAGGGTTTTCCATTCGCGAGACAGATACATTCTATGACCTTTGCGATGAGTATGGGGTAATGGTGACTCAACAAATCTTTGGTAGAAGTATTCTTGATGAAGAACTTGCTATAGCATGCATTGAAGATATGATGTTGAGGATAAGAAATCATCCAAGTTTAGTGCATTTCCTTGGTCATGATGAGACTTTTCCTACACCCACTCTTGACCAAGCATACAAAGATTTGATAGCAAAACATAGAGTAAGGAGGACTTATCAACCTCACTCGGGAACATTCGTGGTCTCATCCAGAAAATCTACAGGGGGCACTCGCACGGGAACTCGAGAACTCTGGACTTATGCAAGCCCTGGACACTATTACTTCAGGAAAAATGACGGTGCTTGGGGCTTTGCTCAATCAGGTGGTATCGGTGGAATTATTGCACCAATGACAAGCATAAAAGAGATGCTTCCACCCGACCAAATGTGGCCCGCTTTAGATACAGAAGCGTGGTCTTTCCATACGGTCACTCAGGGTGGAAGTTATTTCCGTGCTATCCGAGACATTATGAACATTTGTTATGGAGAGGCTCAAAATCTGGAAGATTTCTATCGCAAGATGGAGGCGATGAACTACAACAGTGCCCGAGGGATGTTTGAGGCATACTGCAGAAATAAATATTCTGCTACCGGTATAACCACCTGGAAGTATAACACCGCTTGGCCTGCTACCGTGACCTGGCAGTATGTTGATTGGTATCTAAGGCCTACTTCCGCATATTACGGGGCAAAGAAAGCATGTGAACCTCTTCATATTCAGTATGCGTATGATGATGAGTGTATTTGGGTGATTAACTCATTTAGAAAAAGGTTTGAAAATTTGAGAGTTATGGTTGAGGCTTTCAATCTTGAAGCTAAAACCATTTGGAACAAATCTAAAGAAGGTGTTGAAGTTGCTCCAGATGGGAAGGTGAATGTATTTAAGGTAGAAGTACCTGAATCGGCAAGAAAACCTATGTATTTTCTCAGGCTTACTTTGGTGGACAGTTCAGGAGGAATAGTGTCTTCAAATACATATTGGTTGTCTTCAACCCCAGATATACCTGGAGATACAGGGGTAAATTTGAGAGGAGAATTTTTAATTAAACAAAGTTCCTACGCAGATTTTACAGCCTTGAATACACTACCCAAGACAAAATTAGTGGTAGAATCTCAAGAAATAACGCAAGAGGACAGTATAAAAGATAGAGTGTTTAAAGTGAGGATTAAGAACATTGGCAATTATATAGCATTCATGGTTATTCCTGAGGCCTATCCTTCAGATAAGCCTGGCTATGAGTTGCCTCGTGTCTTTTGGTCTGATGGAGGTATCATCCTCAAGCCAGCAGAGGGAATTGAACTCATTGCCAAGATTCCAAAGGATGCTATCCCTGAGCATGCTACCCCGGTATTTGGGGCTCGCGGTTGGAATGTTGAAATATAGCATATTATAAATTTCTATCATAAGAGACTGGAGTATAATTTTTGCAGTCTCTGCACTTATTGTTATCGGTGAGTTGGTAGTAGTAAAATCAATACAATCTCTATAAGTTAGAATCGTAGGGATTTCTACAAGGAAAAGCGTTTTTTCATTATTCTGTATATCTTAGGAGGAATGTTAAATGAAAAGGGAAAAAGGAAAGGTATCGAGACGGAGTTTTTTGAAGATAGTTGGAGCATCATCTGTAGGGTTGATGATAGTCCCCAGAAGGATATTGGGAGGCAAGGCTTACGCTTCACCCAATGAAGAGCTTACTCGAGCTATTATAGGTGTGGGTGGAATGGGTTTAGCACATATAGAATATAAAGGAGGTAGATTATTAGCGATATGTGATGCGGATGAGAATCGGCTTAAGAAAGCATTAGAGAAGGCAGGCCCAGGAGTGAAGGCTTATAAGGATTTTCGTGAGGTCCTTGCTCGTGAAGATATAGACATTGTGCATATTGTTACTCCTCCTCATTGGCATGGAATTATGGCAGTTGAATCTGCGAAGGCAGGTAAAGATATCTGGTGTGAGAAACCAATGACTCGGACTATTGGTGAAGGTAAGAAAGTAGTTGAAGCTGTTCAAAGATATGGAAGAATTTTTAGGATTAATACTTGGTTTAGGATGAAAGACACATTTTATGGTTTCGGAACCACTGTGGCACAAATAAAGAAGGTGGTAGACAGTGGGATGTTAGGTTGGCCTCTTCGGGTGAATGTAGGCGAATCTACCGGGTTTACTTGGAAGTTCTTCTGGTCGGGTAGGACCGATTTAGAACCTCAACCTGTGCCCCCGGAACTCGATTACGATTTGTGGTTAGGACCCGCACCATATAAGCCATACCATCCCCACAGAGTCCATGGGACCTTCCGTGGGTATTGGGATTATGATGGTGGTGGTCTTGGGGATATGGGTCAGCATTATCTTGATCCAGTGCAATACCTACTTGGGAAAGATGATACCAGTCCTGTTGAGGTTGAGGTAGATGCTCCACCCCAACACCCTGATGCGGTAAGCTACTTTAGGTGGATCAGACTAAAATATGCAGATGGGTGTGAGATTTTTCTTGACGGGGAGGGAAGACCCAATATGCCATATATAGAAGGTCCTAAAGGCAAGTTATATCCCGGATTAAAATCTGATATACCCAACTTCGAGCGAAAGCTTGCATCTTTACCTGACCCTGAGCCACTTGAAACTGACTTTATAAAATGTGTAAAAACGAGACAAAAGTTCCCCTTGAATGAGGTAAATGCCCATCGTTCTTGCATCCTTGTAAACCTTGCTAAGATTGCTATGCAATTGGGAAGAAGTTTAAAGTTTGACCCTGAAAAGCAGATGTTTATTGACGATGAAGAGGCGAACAGATTGATAGACCCACCAATGAGAGCACCGTGGAATATTCTAATTTAAGAAGAGGAGAGGCGAAATGAAAGGCAAAATTTTTATGAAAGTTCTTAATCTGCTTTTTGTGTTATCTATCTTATTTATTCTCCCAATCTATAGTGTGGACCAGCAAATAATAGCTTGGCTCGAGAGAGCGGAAAGTCAATCCATCGAGGAAATCAACACCATTTGTGAGGAAGTTTTAAAGAGTGGCGAGTCCGCTATTCTCAAAATATGCGAAGGAATTAAACCTTATGGAGACGATAGAAATGTTAAAGTTCTCATTCGGGCTTTGGTGAACTTTGTGTCTGCGAAATCAAAAGAGGAACAGACTTCTCTAAGTGATACTTTGTGCAAAGCATTGAAACACTCCTCTTCTCCTGAAGTCAAAGCCTTTTTAATAAGCGAGCTTCAGCTCCTTGGAAACCCCAATTCTGTGTCCGCTATTGCTGAATACATTTCAGATGAATATCTATGTGAATATGCTGTCCGTGCACTCGCAACGATAGGAACTCCTGAGGCTTTTTCCTACTTAATAGAAAGTTTACAAACTGCTAAGGGTAAGTGTTCCCAGAATATTATCTCTGCATTGACCCAGAGCGGGAGAGTCGATGTTGTATCAGAACTGAAGAAACTTTATTCCACTTCTACAGGCGAAACTAAGGTCCTTCTGCTATTTGCTATTGCAAAACTTGAGAAAGATCCCAATTCTTTTTATCAATTTGTGAAAGGAGAGATGGAAACTGATGATGTTAATTTGAGGACACAAGTTATCGGTGCGATTTTATCTAAGGTGAAAGACGCTTTGAAAGAGAAGGGGGCTTCCCCAGAATATAAGGAAATATTGGATGATATGCTCGCTTTTGCAAAGACAAAAAGATTGAGTGAAGTCGAATGCTCGGTGCTAAACTTATACTCTGAATATCCTGCCTCGGAAGTATTTGATTTATATGTTCGGGAATTGGACAGCCCTTCTGGAGATATAAGAGCAGTGGCTCTTCAGTATCTGACTAAAAGTTATAACGCTGATGTGAAGAAGATACTCAAGGAACATTTATACAAAGGCACATCCGAGGTTAAGATTCAAATTCTTAACATACTACCCAAAACAAGAGATGCCGGATGGTTCGATGATGTAGCATCTCTCTTAAATACTCCAGAAGAATCTCTCCGCTCAGAAGCTATTCAAACGATGGTGAAGTTGGATGCTACACTCGCAAGTAAGACTCTGTCAAAATACTTATTAAAATGTGAAACTATTAAGGAGATAGGGGAAGTAAAGAGTGCTCTTTTACAGTGCCCCCCAGAAGTCGTAATTAGAGATCTTGCAAAGGTTATAAAGAAAGCCAAAGGAGACCAATTAATAGCGGTGTTGCAAATACTTTCTGAACGGAGGGCAAGTAAGTATTTCTCCACTTCACTGAAACTGGCGAGAAGTAAGGATTTGAAAGTCAAAACATCCGCACTTCAGTCTTTGGGATACTTGGGGTCTCCACAGAATATACCATTGTTACTAAATGAGATGTTGAAACCTAACAATCCCGATGCAGAAGCATATAAAGATGCGATTGTGACTATACTTAAAGATACAGGAACCCCATCGGATATCATAGTGGAGCGGATAAAAGCATCTACCCAAGAGCCCAATCCACTTCTTCTGTCGATTCTCTCGGAGGTGTGTGATGCTTCCGCTACTGAGCTTGTAGAGAATTGGCTTAGTTTACCTCCCGATCAGGGCGAAGGGAAAATAAATCTTGCTATCTCCGCTATATCACAGTGGAAGACACCTGATATTTTGCCTATACTAATAGAATTTTTTAGACGCAATCCACAGCATCCGAAGAGAGAAGAGATTTGGAAGGCAGTAATTTACTGTTTATCCCGGGGTGGGTTAGAAAATGATGAGAAGGTGTGGGTTTGCGAACAAATTTTAAAGATCCTGCCCGATAAGACAGAAGAGGTTTTGAAATACCTTGGGGGGATTCCAACTCCGGATGCCCTTATTTTGGTAAGTAGATATTTAGATGATGCTAAGACAAAGACTATCGCCTCATCGAGCTTAGCAAGAATTGCACTTCCAGGTAAGACGAGCGAAACTGGACTTGTTGGAAAAGATGTCATCCCCTACCTACTTAAGGCTAAGGAGAATTTAGATGATGCCCTCAAGTCACAGATTGACGAGCATTTGAGAAAATGCGAGAAAGGCGGAAATGTCTTACCAATAGTATATGGCGATGAGTCTGATTTTACCCCTATTTTTAATGGAAAGGACCTTAAAGGCTGGGAAGGATATACCCGAGGATTCGAGGTGAGATACGGAAAACTCGTATGCCTTCCAACCTGCCACCTCAATTTGTTTACTAACAAAGACTATAGTAATTTTATCCTCCGCTTTGAGTTTAAGCTCGTTCCGGGTGCTAATAATGGGATTGGTATCCGAGTGCCATTTATGAAGCACTCCGCTTATGATGGTATGGAGATACAAATACTTGACGATAGTGACCCATCTGCAAGAGGGTTGAAACCGTGGCAATATCACGGTGCCATCTATGGCGTGCTTGCACCAAATCCTAAAGCACCTTTGAAAAAATGTGGAGAGTGGAATCAAGAAGAAATTATAGTAAATGGAGAAAAAATTGAGGTCATAGTAAATGGTGTTAAGATTATAGATGCTAACATAAAAGAATTAGCTAATAATCCTACTCCTGATGGCAAAGAGCACAGGGGATTACTAAATCAGACCGGACGCATTGCACTTTTGGGTCATGGCAGTAAAGTAGAATTCAGAAACATACGCCTAAAGGAACTATAGTTTAATTTCCCTCTTGCTACTTTTGTGGCTCTATATGTACTTCTTAAAATTATTTTCATCCCTAAAATAGATTAAAACCATCATTTCTCGGAACGATATTCTGTGGTTTGAAGAATTACTCACTTATGTATTGAGAATTTCCCATTATGGTAAGCCATAACTCCTTTTCTTTTCCAAGGAATAAGATACATCTGTATTCTCCTTTAATTAATATGTAAAAAAGCCACCACTAAACAACCTATGTTTTCCTTGATTATGGAATGCTTGGTTAAGAATATGTTATGTAAAAAAATAATTTTAAACTTGACAAGTATATAAAGAATTTGTTATACTATCTCTAAAAGTTGAAGAGTGGATAGATTTTTTGGAGATAGTTTTTATGGTTTGTTAATTTGATACTGTTTTATCGGGGTGTTTTCCAAAGGTCTATGCGCTTTGACAATTGAATAATCTCCTGAAGGTTAATTCGTAGGATTCTCTGAGGATAGGAGTGTTAAAGTTGGTAAAAGAAAGCCGAATTTACTGGTTTTTATGTTTATAATCCTTTGGGGTGGTGAAAAAGTTTTCAGTTTTGACAAGCCCAATTTTTTTGTGGGATTGCAATTGACAAATCATAACCACTTGCATCTTTTTGTGTTTTGACAAGCCCAATTTTTTTGTGGGATTGCAATTCGTTTACTCGTGTGTAATATGG
>JAOAHN010000002.1 GCA_026415215.1 Candidatus Hydrogenedentota bacterium | reverse complement strand
ACCCAGACATCTATGGGGACAAACTGTTGTTGAGTTTCAGGGGAATCAGTAGTTTTATTTTTGTTTCTTTTGCCTGCGCCGGGATAAATCTCAGAGAAATCCATATTGTAAATTTCTCTAATTTTTTTCCATAGGTATTTGGTTAAAGCATTTCTTACTTCTATGGGGTTGTTAATAAATCTGATGCCCAATCTCATAGGGGCACCTGTTTTGTAATCTGGTGGGATTTTTCTAACGAGCGAGGCATTGAATTTGTAGGTTCGTGAGCCGATTTTCATATAAAGTTTGATGGGATCCGCAATAGGTAGTAGATGTTCGACGGTAATCAGGGCGCCGGTGGTGCTGAGGTCAGTGAGAGAGGCTGAGAATCCTATGTTATTAGGGCCATATTCCATCCATACGGTTTCATTAACGACTACACGCCAGGATAATCTTTTTTCGGTGTAGGTTCTACTTCCTGCTCTCCTAAGGTATAGGAGGTCATTAAACTGCTTTGGGGCGTTTATGGTGAAGTAGTGGAAGCCGGCTGAGAATTCCGGAAAAGTGAGTAAGAGGTCAACATATATTCCAGGACCTATGGGCTCGTCAAGTGGATATCTTACCAGAGCCCAGTCTTCGGAGACTTCCATAATTACAACTGGGACGGACCACTGTCCCCAGATAAACTGTGCCTCGACGCCTTTTTTAATTATGTATTTCATACTCTAAAAACTACATTCTTTCCCTTTCTGGTTCGAATAGAGGTTGGGCATCTGCAAAAAAATTCCAAGGTTTTGCACCATGGGCAGATTGCCAAATCCAGAGGAGTAATTCGAGAAAGTGGTAGTCTCCCCATATACAAGATTCCCCACAGGGTATGTTTTCCCCGGGGGGAATGTAGTCCCAGCCGTTGGGTCTATGGTAGACCGCGTGTAGAAGTAGGCCCTCGTGGTCGGCATTAGTAGATAGAAATGTCTGAGATAATAATGTG
Source organism: Candidatus Hydrogenedentota bacterium (assembly GCA_026415215.1). Taxonomy (GTDB): domain Bacteria; phylum Hydrogenedentota; class Hydrogenedentia; order Hydrogenedentales; family Hydrogenedentaceae; genus Hydrogenedens. The sequence goes on along the minus strand of JAOAHN010000002.1, from coordinate 9,664 downwards.
TGTGTTATAGTTAGCCCTGCTTTATAATATTTTTCACCTGGACCATCTTTTCCGAGGTATCTTCCAAATCTTAATAGAGCCTGTGCTGATATTACTGCGGCGGAACTGTCGAGAGGCTCTATGTGGTTATATGGGTCTGCGGGGAATTTTTGATATTTGCCAAGGTAAGATAATCCGGGTGCGCCGGTGTCCCAAAAAGGGATACCATCTTTGGTGCAATGGTCCATGTAATAATCTGCAGTGGCTTTGCAAGCATCGGAGAGGAGTCTCAGAAGTTCTCCCTTTTTGTCAAATTCTTGCCAGTAATTTTCAGGTATATGGGAGAAAAACTCTATCTGTTCGGCACAGCCGAGCATTGCCCAAGCTAATCCTCGAGTCCAAGTTGTGAATGGAGAGAATCCCTGATGTGTCGATGGATTCTGAAACTTCCCTGTTTTAATATTGAAGATACATTCCTGGGCGACTCTACCTTTTTCGTCGTAAATGTTCCTTTTTCTACCGTAGTATATATTAAATTTTAGAGTATTCTTGAGATGTTGGATTGCCCTATCGAGGAGAGAAATTTTGTTGTCGCCCTCTCCTTTTAAGTGATGTCCAAATAACCATGCAAGCTCGAGCACTCTACAAGTTCTAATTGTATCTACGAACAGCGAGTGGGGTCCGTTGAAAGAGTAGATAAAACCCGAGCCATCTTCGAGAGTTGTCCATCTGCTTGCCTGCACTGCACCGGAGACGCAGATAGCGAGTTTGTATTTCTCGATTTCCTCTGCACTGCAGTTGTTTTTTTCTTTTACAGCAAGTCTCCAAAGATTGCCGTAAGATGAGATTGTGTTAAATCCGTGGTCGTGTACGCCTGTGTGGGTTAAATATGCATCTATTTTGTGGATATTACGCCGAACTGTCTCCAGGAGATTTTGTTCTCCATTAATTTCATATAGCAATAGGGGTAAGCCATAGAGGAATCCTCGGGTCCACTCAGTCCAACCTTGGGTAGTATATTTCCCCTCCCGAGTAAGCACTGGCGAATAAGGTTTATCGCACCAGTTGTTGAAAAGATTAACTACTTTGTATTTTGCTATAGTAGCGAAGTGTTCTATAACGGGGACAAATGTTGACTCTGTAAGAGAATATTCTATTTCCATAGTTTTATAATAAAGTATATGGAGGTTTGGATCTGTTATTTTAATAATATAAATCTAAATGAAATAAAAAAACAAGATATTTTACTGAGTAATTTTGGGAATGTCAGGAGTAAATACTGATAAAGAGAATAACTGGCTGAAGATAACAGATGTTGTGCCAGAGCATGCAACGCCTATGCTTCGGCAGTATCTGCGTGCTAAAGCGGAGAGTGGAGATTCTCTGTTGCTTTTTAGGATGGGAGATTTTTACGAGTTATTTTTTGAAGATGCATTTGAGGCGTCGCGAATACTTGGAATAGCACTTACTTCGCGTGATGGGGAGAGTAAGGAGGGACGAGTGCCAATGTGTGGTGTTCCGGTGAAATCTATAAATTACTATCTTTCTCGATTGATCAAGGCAGGTAAGACAGTGACAGTATGCGAGCAGGTGGAGGATCCTAAGTTAGCCCGGGGTATAGTCAAGCGGGCTATAGTAAGAACGGTTACCCCTGGAACTGTGATAGAACCGGAGCTTTTGGAGGAGGGGGTAAATAACTTTCTCGCTTCGTTAGTAATAGATGGGGATAGAGCGGGGCTTGCTATGGTAGATATCAGCACGGGGGAATTCTTAGTGACGCGGTTATCGGCTCCGATTGAGAGGTCGCTTTCTGATGAGCTTGTGCGAATGAGGGTGGTAGAGATTCTCATTTCAGAGAGTTTGCCTAAAGATATGAAGGAGTTTATATCCCGAGCTTTTCCGGGTATAACGATTACCTATCAACCCCCTGAGAGGTATGATGCAGAACTATGCACTGAGAACATATTAAGGCATTTTGGCTTGTCCACATTGAAGGGGTTGGGTATAGAAGGTCAAAATGAACTTATTACTGCAGTAGGTTCAGTACTTCAATATATAGTCGAAACTCAAAGAGATGCTGTGCCATACCTTGATTTACCAAGGTTGTATGTCCCATCTGATTATGTGATACTCGATTCAAATACGCAAAGGAATTTGGAGTTAGTAGAGAGTTTGTATGACCGTTCTAAGAAGGCGACTTTACTCGGCGTGCTTGATCGCACACTTACACCTATGGGGTTAAGAAAACTTAGAACTTGGATCTTGCATCCACTCCGGAATGTAGAGGAGATAAGTTTGCGGTTGGATGCAGTGGGAGAATTAAAGGCAAATGTGTCGCTTCGTCTTTCGATAAGGGAATTGCTTAAAGGTGTGGGTGATATTGAAAGGGTTATAGGAAGAATAACGGCGCAGACCAGTAACCCGAGGGATTTGAGGGCACTATGCAGTAGTCTTAAGTCTCTTCCTAAGATAAAGAAATTGTTAGAAGTTTGTGAGTCGGAGTTGTTAAAGGGGATTTATGCCCAGATTGATGAGCTTCCGGAAGTTATCTTTTGCATTGAGAATGCGATAGTAGAGAGTCCTCCTAACTCAGTGAGTGATGGTGGGGTGATTAAGGATGGCTATAATGCAGAGTTGGATAGATTGCGTTCCTTGATGAGAGGTGGGCGCGAATGGATAGCGAGTTTGCAGAAGAAAGAGCGCGAACGCACGGGGATTCAGAACTTAAGAATAGGCTATAACAAGGTTTTCGGCTATTACATAGAGGTTAGCAAGGGACAGACTTCTCTTGTTCCTCCTGATTATCAGAGGAAACAAACTCTTGTGAATGCAGAGAGATATGTTACCCCTGAACTTAAGTCCAGAGAAGAAGAGATACTTACAGCGGAGGAGAGGAGCATCGCTTTGGAGGAGGAGTTATTTGCTAAGGTAAGGGAGTGTGTGAGTAAAGAAGCCAGAAGAATACAATCTAATGCGGAGGCTTTGGCTTTACTTGATGTGCTTCAGTCGTTAGCAGAGGTTGCAAGTTCACTTAATTACTCGAAACCAGTGGTGGACTCTTCAGAAGAGATTGAGATTAGGGGGGGTAGGCATCCTGTAATAGAAACTTTGCTTGGACCAAGCTCGTTTGTGCCGAACGATACATATCTCAACACTGGTGATAGACGGTTAATGATAGTAACTGGACCTAATATGGCTGGTAAGTCGACATACCTTAGGCAAGTAGCGCTGATTACTCTGATGGCACAAATGGGGAGCTTTGTTCCTGCGGAGTATACTCGTATAGGAGTAGTGGACAGGATATATACTCGAGTAGGAGCCTCTGACAATCTTGCGCGGGGCGAGAGCACATTTATGGTCGAGATGATAGAGACCGCAAATATTCTTAATACCGCAACATCAAAGAGTTTGTTGGTGCTGGATGAGATAGGCAGAGGCACGAGTACCTACGATGGCATCAGCATAGCTTGGGCTGTTGCAGAGTATATTCACAATCGGATTCAGGCAAGGGCAATGTTCGCCACTCACTACCATGAACTTGCGGAACTCTCAAAACATCTTAAGGGTTGCTTTAATGTTAATGTGGCTGTGAGAGAATACAAAGACAGAATAGTGTTTTTGTATCGCGTGTTTGAAGGTGCCTCTGACCATAGTTACGGAATCCATGTGGCAAAACTCGCAGGATTGCCCGCTGTTGTTATCCGCCGAGCTAATGAGATTATGGATTCTCTCGAAAGGGGTGACTTTTCTTTCAAGGGAGGAGCTCAACAGTTACTATTGTTCGATGTATCGGACAATGTTCTACGAGCGAGTCCCTCTCCAATAGAAGAGGAAGTGAGGAAAATAGACCCAGATAAGTTATCCCCTAAAGATGCTCTTGACCTAATATATCATTGGAGGAAATTGTTGGATAAAGGGTAATAAGATTATAAATAATATGTTTTTGTAATAGGCAATATTTTCTTAATTGTTAATGCTTTTCATATAATGCGGAAGGGTGATAGAGTAATTTTTATACAAGAGAAGGTTTTTATTTGATAAAATTATTTTGGATTTGTTTGGTAATTGTTAGACAGTAATAAGGAAGGGATAGTCAGATTAATTAAGTATAAAAAAATAGAGAAGAGGTAGTGGATATATGCCGGAGTTACTAAAAATATTGGGCTATGCGGTGAAGGTAGGCGCATCCGATGTGCATCTTACTGTTGGGAGTCCTCCTGCGGTGAGAATAGATGGTGAAATAAGGTTCATACAAGCAGATCCTCTTGCACCTGCTGATACGCTGGGATTTGCAGAACAGATGCTTACTCCTAAACAGAAAGAAATCTTTTTTGAAACTGGGGATTTTGACCTTGCATATAGCGTCTCTGGTTTGGGCAGATTTCGCGTAAATATAATGCGTCAGCGTGGTTCGATAAGTATTGTGATGCGACATGTAAAGGGTAAGATACTCGATTTTGCATCATTAAATCTTCCTCCGGTAATGGAGAAAATAGCTAACCTTCCACGAGGGCTGGTTCTCATTACGGGGACTACGGGTAGTGGTAAATCTACCACACTTGCTTCTATAATCGATTACATCAATGAGCGAAAGCGGTTGCATATAATTACGCTTGAGGATCCGATAGAATTTCTTCATACTAATAAAAAGAGTATCGTGAACCAGCGTGAGGTGTACATAGATACCCGAGACTTTCATATAGCATTGCGGGCGGCGATGCGAGAAGATCCTGATGTTATACTCATCGGGGAGATGCGAGATGCGGAGACATTTCAAGCTGCTCTCTCTGCATCAGAAACGGGGCACCTTGTGTTTACCACTCTGCACACAACTAATGCTATGACGAGTATAGATCGTATTTTGGATATGTTCCCTTCTAACATGCATGACCAGATCCGTTCGCAGATAGCCCTTCAGCTCAAAGCTTGTGTTTCTCAAAGGCTCCTTCCTTCAGCCGATGGTAGGGGGCGTGTTCCTGCTGTAGAAGTGATGATTAACAATCCTGCTATTGCTCAACTTATACGCGAAAATAATCTTAAACAGATTCCGATTGCTATAATCAATGGTGCGGAGGAGGGGATGCAAACATTTAATATGAGCCTTGAGGACTTAATAAAGAGGAAGCTTGTAAAAGAAGAGGATGCTATGTGGGCATCTGATAATCCTGAAGAGCTTAAGATGATGCTCCAAGGTATCAAACTGAGTCAGCAACGCGGAGGCATATTGAAGAGATAGGGGCTTACTTCGGTTAAGACTTAAGGTTAGCGATGTTTATACATCTCTCATATTCCCACTTATAGAATGTGTATTGCACCAGATTGGGTAAGTGCATTAAAAATTAAGATAATGCGAGCACCACTTTTATAATCAGATTGAGTTCTTCTCCATCACTATTCCAAATAATTTCTGGATATGCTAAGGAGTTAGAATAGGGAAAGTTTGTTTATTTGGATTCATTGGGTATGTAACTGTTGAGACGCTTTTCTTCTCCCGGAGTAAAAATAATCTTTTTTATGGTGGAATGTGTAACCCAAGGCATAAGTAAAGATCTTGTTTTCCGTGAGTAGAAAATCTTATTGCTAAAATTGAGAGGAGTTAACCTAAATTAAAAGATATAGATTGCCTTTTAGAGAGTATATAAGGTGCTATAGGCTTACCTTATACTTTTGCATTTCGAGAGGGCTGTAAAACTTGAAAATGTTTTGGTTCCTTCTTTCTAATGCTTAAGTTTTACTAACTCTCCCCATGGTTCTCTACTTATATTTTGTATTCCTTGTATTGTAAAATATTTTCCATTTCTGTGTGAAGTATACATTGCTTTGCAGTATGAGATTAAAACTAACTTATGAGGAGTATGTTGAATGAGAAAAAAGACGGATGCATTAAAGGTTGCGGTGATTGGGTGTGGTGCGATTGCTCAGGAAAGACATTTGCCATATTGGCGGGAGTTGGAAGAAGAAGGTAGAGTGCATATTGCAGGCTTGTGCGATGTTTTCATAGAACGATGTGAAAGTGAAGCGAAGTTATGTAAGGGTGCAAAGATATATTCTGACTATAAAACAATGCTAAGGGAGGATAGATTCGATATAGTAGATATATGCACTCAAAATAGACTTCACGCTCCTATAGCACTCTCTGCATTAGAAGCTGGGGCTAATGTTCTCGTAGAAAAGCCTATTGCTATGAGCACAGCGGAAGCGAAGAAGATGGTAGACACAGCTAAAAAGAAGAATCGAAAACTAATGGTTGCCCAACACATGCGGTTTGAAGCGGGAGCTGAGAAGCTAAAAGAGGTGGTAGACAAAGGGACCCTTGGTAGAATCTATACCGCGGAGGCGAAATGGCTTCGGAAGCGGGGGATTCCGGGTTGGGGTAAGTTTCACATTGCGAAAGAATCGCGTGGGGGTCCATTAATAGATATTGGTGTTCATATGATAGACCTGTGCTATTGGCTTATGGGAGCACCCAAGCCGGTTTTAGCTTCAGCAAAAGTGTACAGGATGTTCGGTGACCGTCCTGATTTATTCAATGCGGATTGGGGAGTTCCTTACGATGTTAAGGAGTTCGATGTTGAGGATTATGCAGTGGGATTTGTTCGCTTTGAGAACGAGATTACTATGCAATTGAGTTTCTCCTGGGCGGCAAACATCCCAGAAGAAGTATATAATGTGACCGTGCTTGGAGACAAAGCTGGAATCACTACACACCCGCCAGGAGTTTACTCAGCAGACCACTCATCTCTGACGAGATACTCCTGGGATTGGTTATCAAAAGAGGATGGCCACCGCAAGGAGATAAGGCATTTTGTGGAGTGTATAGAGGAGGATAAACCTGTTAGAGTGAGACCGGAGGAGTCTTTGCAGGTGCAGAAGATCATAGATGCACTGTATGAATCGTCAAAGCGAAATAAAGAGGTATTGATTAAGTAGGAGTTGGAGATGTTTTAATTGAAGTCTGTTAGTTTGATAATATTGAAATCTGAATCAAACTTATAATGAAGGAGCGATAGTTATGGCGACTGGTAAGAAAACTATATACTTAATAAGTAATGGGGACTACCGCGACCCGGCTTGTAGATTGGGTTGGCCAATGCAAGAGAAGACTCTGAAATTACTCCAAACCGCATTGAAACAACTTGGCTACAAAACTGAAGTTTTGCCTAAATATGATGAGAAGAGAAAACATGGTTTTATCACCCGCCAGAGTGAAGGAGTGCAGGTATTCTCACAAATCGAGCGGGAGGCTCCAGTGATAGTTGTGTTGAATATATGGGCTTATTCACACCATGTATGCGGTCCACTTCAGACCCACAGAGGACCTATACTACTTCTTGCAAATTTCGACGGGACTTGGCCTGGGCTCGTTGCTTTGTTGAACCATTCCGCTTCGCTTGATAGGCTAAATGTAAAACATTCCAGGCTTTGGAGTGAGAAGTTTGCTGAAGATCCCGCATTTATGAAGAAACTCAAGGAGTGGTTGGATACGGGTAATGTTACCCATGATATGAGCCACCTTACCTATGCGGATAAGCTTAGTTTATCTCCGTCTGCGGAGAAGTTTGGACAGAAACTTGCAGAGGATATACTTCGGAATAGGCGGATAATAGGCCAATTTGACCCAGGTTGTATGGGGATGCTGAATGCGGTGATGGATCCAGCTAAGGTGGGCGCAATAGGGATGCCCATTGAATATCTAAATCAATCTGACCTTCTTGCAGAAATGAATCTTGTAAGTGATGAAGAAGCTCAGAGGCATCTCGACTGGTTAATTAAGAAAGGGACTTGGTTTGACTGGGGAACGAATAAGTTTACCCAACTTACTTATGATCAAGTCCTGACACAGATGAAGATGTATAGTTCGGCGGTAAGAATGGTTGCCAGATATGGGTTGAGTGCCATTGGCATCCCGTATCAGTTAGGTTTGGTGCGATGCTGTCCAGCTTCGGATTTAGTAGAAGGTATGCTCAATAATTCGGATCGCCCTCCGGTGCGTGATCCTGATACGAGGCAAGTGATCCGAGAGGGGTTACCGATTGTGCACTTCAATGAGGGTGACCTTGGAGCAGGTATTCCTCAACTTTTGCTTTACGAGATTTATCTTCGTAAGAAGATGCCCCCTGAAACTACATTACACGATGTGCGCTGGGGTAGGGAATATGAAGGCAAGTTTATATGGGTATTCTTAATATCTGGTGGTGCACCTCCTGCTCACTTCGGCGGTTGGAAAAACGCTAAGGTATATCGTCAACCGCCAATGTATTTCCCGTTAGGGGGCGGAACCTGCTCGGGTGTGTCGAAGCCTGGTGTAATTACCTGGGCAAGATGCTACGAGGCCAATGGCAGGTTAGGAATGGACTGCGGAATTGGGGAAGTAGTGGAACTCCCAAAAGAAGAACTTGAAGACCGACTCAAAAAGACAACTCCGGAATGGCCCATTGCAAATGTATACATTCCGGGCTGTGGTCGAGACCAGTTGATGGCTTCACATATGTCGAACCATATCGTAATTGGTTATGGTGATGTGTTGGACGAGTTCATCGCTACATCCCGGGCTCTTGGTATTCCTACTCGCGTAGCGGGTGATGTAAGAGAGAGATACAAGAAGTAGAAATTTACGCGGTTTATAAACTGAATGTGACAGGTGGGGCAATATACATTTTGCCCCATCTTATTTTTTACCTCCCATAAATAACACAAACTTTTTAAAAAGCTCCTGGTCCAGTTCTTCACGCATTTGTTCTTTCATAAGTTTTAGAGCATCGAAGGAAGGAAATGCGTTCTTATAACTTCTTCGAGTGGTGAGTGCATCGAAAATATCCGCAATTGCAGAGATCCTTGCATACAAACTTATCTCGTTTCCTGTTAGTTTATCGGGGTATCCTTTTCCATTTAGCTTCTCATGATGATGCTTAACTACATCCAATACTAACTCATCTTTGAGATTTTGCTCTGCGGTTAAGATGTCAAAACCGTATTCTGGATGTTTTTTCATCTTTTCAAACTGCTCGGGACTTAACTTTCCAGGAAAGTTGACAATTTCCGGATCTACCCTACACTTACCGATGTCATGTAATAGTGCACCCATACCAAACCTTAAAAGTTCCGCTCCATCGATTCCTACTTCTTTAGCTAAAAATATGGCAAACATGGAAACATTTACCGAGTGAGTGTGCGTGTAGTAATCAAAAGATAGGACCTTAAGCATGCACTCTAATGCTTTGTCCTCGTGAAGAAAATACTCTATGCTCGCTTCGACAATGTGTTTTGAACGAGGCACCAAATCACCCGCTCTCGGGTCGCTTAACATTTCTTTCACTGCCTGAGTAGTTACATTGTAAATAACTTCGCTCTTTTTTTCAGGGGATATGTTTTTATCAGATAGTATCTCCTTCAGATTTTTCTCTAAATATTTGCGATATTGTACCCGGTCTTCACTTCTTGCATAAAGCACTTCTATACCATATTCTCTTAATCGGCTAATATCTTCTGCTGTAATCGGCAAGTCCTTAGAACGATAGAGGACAAGATCGTTGTTTTTGCCCGTTCGGAAGTAGAGGTCAAAATTGAGTATCTTATCAATCTGAAAGATATTTATAGGTATAGGAAAATATACATCCTTATCGCTCGCTTCTGATATTTTGATTTCTTCTCCCATTTTCCTCTGGAGCTCCTTTGGGTAATCACT
>JAOAHN010000137.1 GCA_026415215.1 Candidatus Hydrogenedentota bacterium | reverse complement strand
CGTGGGCTTATCTGTAGCACTGGGATGGGGATTGCGAGGCGAGATCGGTGGTGAACAAGGCGCACTTATTCCAGGGGTTCTACTGGGCACCGCAATTGCCCTATCAAGTGGAAAAGAAAACTGGATCAGAATGGCACCTCTCATAGGTGCAGGATCTGCTTTTGGAATGTCTCACGGTGGTATCCAGAGTTACGGATTATTAATTGGATATACAATGTGCACTGATATGCTAAATGTTACTTATGGCTACCTCTCTCTCGCTGTAGTAGGTGGACTATGGGGTGCTTTTGCAGGAGGGCTTCTTGGAATGGTCCTCTGTGGGAAGAAAAGACCCATTTGGTCCTGGGTATTAATGATTGGGTTATTTTATGCTGGCGGAGAAATTGTATATTACATATTGATTGAAAAACTCGGATTACTCATGACACCCCCAAGAGTAGAAAACTGGGCATGGTGTTTAGGAGCAGTTCTCGCCCTTTTAGGAGTAAATGCATATCTTAAAGATATCAAAACCGTTAGATCTTCACTGAAAGGATTTCTTGCAGGTGGAATAGGCTTTATGTTTGGGGAGAGCTTGCAAGTATACGGAAGATTCCTCGGACCGGAATTCGATTGGTGGAAGGTAATGGAAATATCTTTCGGCTTTGTTATGGGTGCAGGTTTAGCTACCGCTATCTTTTCGGAATTTGAAGACGATGAGAACTTTTTGGAAACCTCCCAAATAACAAACATATTAGCGCTGATTATAATAACCGCATTTGTCCCTTTAGTTACATTGCACAATATGCTCGAAGGTTTTGAACAAAACGGATTACTGGTAAGAGCGGAGGCAATATGGCAAGACCCCTACTTCAATATAATGCTCCGTGGAATCACCATGGCAGTTTTAGTATTTGCAATACTAAAAACTCTTCAAAAGCAGGGCTTCTTCAAAAATATAAATTTTCAAAATCTCGCCATTTTCCTATTCATCTGGAGTGTTTGGAGTAATGGCTGGATTACACAGATTAAATTAGCACTACCCAAGCCAGGTATCACTTCGGTCATCATACATTATTTCTTTCTTTTTCTAATGATATTACTTTCCACTTGGAGTGTATGGGGTATAAGTCCAAACACAAGAATAAAGCAAGGTATATGGGTGAGAATTAAAGAAAAATTTAACTCATTACCATTAATAATATTACTGATTCTTTTACTTATCCCTGTGCTCGCATTACTCTTTGCAGGCACGAGCATTCTAACCCACCCGGACGAGATGCCTTCAAATGTGCGAAGGCGGTTTGAAGTTACACATTATAATGAGAACGATCAAGTAATAATCAAAAGAGCAATGCCATCTTTTACATACACAAGTAGTTTTTACAAAATCACAGACTAATGAGATTCAGCTCTTTCTGAGGAATTTGGTAATTTCAATGCGGAATTGGGATTTATATACCACCAAAATGAGTAGTAAACAAGAGTGCCTATCAGGAAACCGAATATCCCTCCCATAAGCGTACAGTAAGGAAAATGTGCAGCGGTATATATTCGCGTATACGCATGAAGCAAAGCCCAACACAAAAGTGCTAACTTTACCCACTTTTTGCGGGTAGCCCAAATAGCAGGAGTCAATAGAGCAAATAGAGAGGAGGCATGTCCTGAAATATACGAAGGAGAAAACTTCACCACCTCATCCGGAATTACTCGGAGACGGTCATTCCATGTTTTATTAGCATCGTTGAGAGGGCGGGGTCTTCCTACAATCTTCTTTATGTTGTCTTCTCCAAGATAGTTCGTATAGAAAACACTTACTATAGTCACCAACAAAACTCGAACCCACTTTTCCCGTGTAGGATAGTCCCATTTAATCCAGGTATAGGATGCTGACCAGAACACAACAAATGAAACTACACCCAAGAACACAAACACAGTTTTGTATTGATGCTCTCTCCACCAAAATATCCCTTGCGAATGAATCCACATACCACACAAGTGATATACCAACAATACTACCGCTAAACATTTCCAAACGAAACTCGCAATCTGAGCTAACTTATCACTCCGCCTCACTATAAGATAAGTAGCCAACCACGATAGTGTCGTAATTGAAAACAAATATGTGGAAAAGTGCGTGAGGAATATTATGAATTCATCAACTACTGGTATGTACTTATCTGGCTGAAGCGCAAGCAAAATTTCCCGGTCGAGCGGGTCGTTTATCAACTTTGCCCCGAGGATAGTAAGCTTAAATATAGCTAAATAACCAATAGTAATGATTACAAAAGAAAAAAATACCTTTAGCACAATGGGCAAGTCTTTCCAAACCATTTATGATTCCTTGGGAGTTTGGGTCAGTGTCTACTTTGACTAACAATTGAAATCTTTTGTTTCGTAGAGGTAGTGAGTATATCAAGTTTATTTTTACAACCGCACCACCTTAAATAAAGGTTGCTATTACATCAACATAACAAACTCTTAACTAATCCAATGAATCCTATATAGTTAGGATGTTTCTATGCAAAAAAAGCCCACATATTTAAATGAGAGGCATTCCAAAGTGGGAGAAAGCAAATGCTAAAGCTTATTGACTTAGAAAAAAGTGAACGATGGCTCACAAAATCCGAGAGAAAACAATGGAGAAAGAAATATGAAGTGCTCGCAAACTGGTTAAAAGAGAATGATGGCGAATTGACCCCAATATTACAACTCCGAATTAAAGAATTTCTTTTCCTTTTTTTCATCACTCGGAGAATAGAAGAAGAGTGGATTAGGAAGATTTTAGACAATCCCAACTCATCTGAACCTGTAAATCTCCAAGGGAAGGTTAAAATCGGCGTAGCTCAGGGTCTATACCTTGAGTATGTTGAGCAGTTAGGAAAATATTACGAGAAATTGAGAAAACTTCTCCAAGAATTCGAAGACTCCATAACCGTTAATAGCAAAACGAAACAAGGGTTCTCACTTGCAGAGTTGTTAGAAGACCTTATAAAGTGTTCAAAAGAGATTAGAGAAGACGAAAATAAATTTCAACCCGCGGAAAATACCTAAATTTTACAAAACAAATGTAACAAATAAACTAATTAACACCGAGTTTATATAAAAATTGACTGCTCCTCATTTATTTTGCATAATCATACTTAAAGATTTTGAACATAAGACAAGGGAAAACCGAATGCAAAAATTCTTCTACCCCCTGATTATAAGCATAGCAATTTTTCTATGGTCAAGTGGGTGTGCAACTACTTCAAAGCGATTTACTCCTCCTCGAGGTGCAAGGTCAGAAATACTCACTCTCGAAACACGAGGTTATTGTCCCTGTGGAAAATGTTGCAATTGGAAAAGGAACTGGTATGGAAGACCTGTAGTAGCAAGCGGTCCCCACAAAGGAAAACCTAAGAAAGTTGGGATAACCGCAAGCGGAGTAAAAGCCAAAAAAGGCACTATTGCAGCCGACACTAAACAGTTCCCATTTGGAACTGTTATGTATATCCCAGATTACGGGTATGGTAGAGTGGAAGACAGGGGGCGTTCCGCTCAAGGAAACAAAATTGACCTTTTCTTCAAAAAACATAAAGAAGCTCTAAAATGGGGCGTTCAAGTTAAAAAAGTGAAGGTTTGGTATCCACCCGGGAAATAGATTGGATTAACAACATCTTTCATTGATAAAACGGGGGATAAAATGGAACAGACTAATCAAAAGTTACTCTTGCAATTACTCCAAAACAGGATTCTCTTCGCTTATAGGTTTTTTGAAAACAGAGAAGGCAAAAGATGGCGGGTTCGAGAGTATCAGAAAGAATCTTTGTTATCAAATGCTGTTAGAAAAGTGCACTGTGACGGTAGAGATGTAGGAAAGACAAGTGAAATCGAAATTATAGCATGCTGGGCAATGTTAAACTGCCCTGGTAAGTCCATGTTAATAGCGACCCAATGTGAAAATCATCTATTCCCAGTTATGAATAGAATTTTCAGAAAATTTGAAATCACCCCCGAATTCTCCTCGAGTATAGTGGAGCTCCGCAGATCCCCATCCTACTTCATAAGGTTCACCAACGGCTTTACCCTTTGGGGCAGAATTGCAGGTCCGAGGGGTATAAACTTTCAAGGAATGCATGTGGACTGGCAGATAGTAGATGAGGCTCAAGAGATGACAGATACAAGTTGGGGCGAGCTATATCAAGCACTAAACAGTGGAGGTAAAAGATGGGTCTACGGTGTTCCGAACGGAATTAGAAATACATTCTACAGAATGACTTTTCTAAGAGAAGCAGAACAATACAGGTGGCAAAGCTATCTCAATCCGGAGTATACGAGGGAAAAAGATGAAGAGCTTGCTCAGCTATATGGAGGGAGGGATAGCCCCGGTTATAAACATAGAGTATTGGGAATACACGGGGAACCAGAAAATGCAGTTTTTAACCTCGATGATTACTATGACTGCATAGATGATTCCCTAAGAAATAACGAACTATTAATCAGCAAGGGTGCCCTTGGAGAAATATCATTGCCTCCCGCAGAACAAGGAAATTATTACCTCGGTTGCGACTTGGGCTATTCAAGAGACCCATCAGAATTTGTGGTCTTTAAAAACGATTTTCCACATCTAATAAATGTGTTTAGGGTCCATCTTGAAAATGTAAACTATACCGAGCAAGAGAAATTGATTTGTCAACTCGACAGAGTCTTTAACTTCAGAAAAATTGGGATAGATAGTGGCGGAAGTGGGCAAGCGGTGGCACATCATTTGGTAAATCAATCTGACGAACTCAAAAACAAAATATGCCTTATAGAATTTGGTGGGACAGTGGAAACTTTCAAAACTTATGAGGGCAAACCCAGCCGGAGACGAGTAAAAGAGTGGATGACGGAATTATTACAGAGGATGATGTCAGACCGCAATATAATATTTCCCAGATGCATCGATAGGGAGAACCAATATGCAAACCATACCTACTATGTTAACTCTCAAGGCGCCTGTATATATTCTAAAGGGAACGACCACATCATAGATGCAGATAGGTGTGCTGTATACACTTACTGGCTGGATACAAAAGATGAAACCTCTTTCCGGAGGAGAATAACAAAGCCCATATTTAAAGCATTCTAAACCTGAAATACAGAAAATATACTCTGGAGCTTATCCGTCAAATCCACTCTCAAAGAGGCTATTTTCAAATCGTTAAGATTCAAGTAGTGTGTAGAGGGATGTTGAAGAAATAATATATCCTCTCCCTTTGTGAGGAAAGTGTAGCCTTCCTTAATTGCCAATAGATTAGCTAAGCAGAGAATATGTGCAGGAGTCTTCAGTTCATCTATTGGAATGAGATTCGGGTCATGATGAGAAAAAGCTAACAAGGCAAATTCATCTGGGAGTTCCCATTTATCAAATATATACAGGCTCACAAGGGTATGAAATTGGAGGAGAACCTCATAGGTAAGCTGGTCACTTGAAATTATTTGGGTAAAGGAGGAAGAGTTTACTTGATATAGAATTTGAAGGAGAGCAATATATCCTATATCATGAAGCAAACCCGCGAGGAAAAGCTCCTCCGGCCGGGATTGTGCAACTGCAGTAGCAAGGTCGTTGGATGCGTGTGCAGTAGCAATAGAATGTTTCCAGAGCCTCTCTAAGAGATTAGTCAGCTGTTCATCTTCGGCTTTGAACACATTTTGCATCGTGTAGAGTTGAACCACATTCGCCAATGTTCTCAACCCTAACCTCGAACATGCGGTTGTAAGGTCTTTCACCTCCTGCAAGCCAGCATAATACGCACTGTTTGCCACTTTTAGCACTGTCATAGCTAAGCCATGGTCTCCTTTGATTACCTCCACTACATCAGAGAGTGAGACTTCAGGATTCTGAAGGAGCTGAATCACTCTATAACTGACTTGAGGCATTACAGGAATACTATCTATGAAAGAAGGTAAAAGGGAAAAAATTTCTGCTCCTATTGAACCTTTATGCAAGAGCGAGCGAATATCCGGATAGTTAGGTATTGGATTTAGTATAACTTTACTACCCTCAGTGAAACTCCACAAGGGATTATTGCAATTAGAACAAATATGTAAACTCCACTTCCTGGGTTTTTGGGAAATCGTCAATTCCGAGTGACAAAACAAGCACTCTAAACTCATAAGCTCAACCTTCTTGTATCACCAAATCTACATAACAACCTACGAACAGAGGGTCAATATCTGTTTAAGTGTCCGCATTTGGAATGTCCTCGGTGTCTGTTTAATTACCTCCTCATATGTGGTAATACCCTTAACCACCTTTGAAACCGCATCTTCTCGCATACTGATTAGTCCTGTCGTATCTACGCTTATCTTTCTTATCTCGTGAGCAGTTTTCTTATGCAAAATTGCCTCTTTTACTTCTTCATTTAGCACGAGCAATTCATAAGCACCAACTCTCCCACGGTAACCCGTATATGAACAATATTGACATCCTCTCCCTTTCTTATACTCATATTGACGAACTTCAGAATAATCTAAACCCAAAGACTGAATCTCTCTAACTGTGGGAACATAAGGGACGGAACACTTTGGACAAATTCTTCTAAGTAGTCTCTGTGCAAGCACTGAAATGACTGTAGAGGAAATCAGAAAAGTCTCTATATCCATATCTATGAGACGAAGGAGCCCCCCTATAGTATCTTCAGTATGAAAGGTGGAGTATACTTTATGCCCTGTCAAAGCCGCCTGTATCGCTATTTGTGCAGTCTCCCTATCTCTTATCTCACCGATTACGATTATATCCGGGTCCTGACGAACAATCTCACGAAGGGTAGAATCGAAAGTCCTATTTACCTTCTCATTTACAGAGCACTGAACTATACCCTCTATAGTAAATTCAACTGGGTCCTCCACTGTAATAATCTTTCTCGATGTATCATTAGAATATGCAATACTTGCATAAAGGGTAGTAGTTTTTCCCGACCCGGTAGGTCCAGTTATCAAAACAACGCCTGTTGGGAGGTCAAGCACATCGTATTTATACCGGTCGAGCATACTTCTATTCATCCCAAGTTCATCCAGAGCTACAAGAGCAAGATCTTTATTCAGAACTCGCATAACAGCGGATTCTCCGTATACAGAAACATAAATCGACAATCGGAGGTCTATATCTTTTCCTTTATATGGGAAAAGAATCCTCCCCCCTTGGTGCTTCTGATGCTCCGCAATATTACCCCCTGACATAATCTTAATCCTCGAGATCAACTTAGGTAAAAGAGATAGAGGAAGGTCAGTGTGATAAACGAGCACCCCATCTATACGATATCTAACCCTAATCTTATCCGCCATCGGCTCTATATGTATATCACTCGCCCGCTTCTCTATTGCAGTTATTATCAAATGATTCACTAATTGGACTATATTATCCTCACCAACGCTGTAATCTCTCCCTTCCTCTGATACTTGTTTCTTGTATTCCTCATAAGCATCTATGGCTTCATTTACAGAGTCCTCAGGTCCCAATGCGAAGGCAGTTTGCCTACCAAATACATCTTCAACTGCCCTCTTGGTCTCTTCGTTATGAATATCGCTTACTACAACTGTTATTGTTCCTTCTTCACTCCTTGCAAAAGGAACAAATTTATACTTACGCATAAACGCAGGGGACACCCCTTGGAATAGTCTCGGGTCAATCATTGGGAATTGAGGTTCAATGTAAGGAACACCCATCTGGTGAGCAAGATTTCTAAGCAAAGTCCTTTCATTAATGGCACCTAACTCTATAAGAGCCTCCCCAATCTTTATCCCCCTCTCCTTTTGAAGGGCAAGAGCCGAGTTCAGCATCTCCTGAGTTATGATACCCTGTTCTACTAACAAATCTCCGAGCCGAAGACTTCCCCCATGTTTAGTTATCGCCTGGTTTATTGCCTGCCGAGTGGCATACCCAAGTTCTATAAGAACATCGCTGAGATGCTTAGGTTGCTCAAGCAAACTCTGAATTCTCAGAGCCCTACTCAACTGTTCCTCAGTGATTATCCCCTCCTTAACCAGAAGCTGACCTATAGGTGAACTCAGTTTGTGTTTCGTATCAGAGACTTTTGTACTCACTTTAGGATAAGCTTATAATTACTCTATTATTTTTAATATTTGAAAAATATTATTCTCAATCCAACTAAAAAATGTCAAGTAATTTCTGAATGCTTGCCAAAATTGGGGAAAAGTCTTATTTACAGTATCATTATAAAATTTTGCAAGCGGATTAAATACCACTCTGTATTTTTGTTTTAATCAGGTTTTAATATGATATATTCTCTTTTTTTATAATAGCCTTACAACCGTTTCAAAAAAATAGAAACATAAGGAGTTAATATGAATTCGAAAAAGGTATTCAACATAGAAATTTCTGAAAAAACTATCAGAAAAGGTGAAAAGCTTAAGAGAAGATTTGCGAAAAAGTTTGGTTATACGGGCAAAGATGAATTTCCATTAATCTCTAAACCGAATCCTTACCTCGGAACCTTCATCAATTTACATGATGTGTACTCAGAATCCACAGGAACACCCCTAAACCCAGAAAAAGGGATGGTAATCGGAACTATTAGAATGGGCTATGGACATTACAGAATCGGGATGGCTATAGCCTCCGCAGTAAACCATGCAGGTTATATACCCTACTGGTTTGACCTCTTAAATTTCAACAGTGCAGGCGCAAGAATGATTAAGTTCCTGGATTACTGGTATTCGCTCGGCTCGAGAATATCACAAAAATCAAAACTGTTCAACAATCTCTTCTGGGACCCATTAATGGGCAAATGGTACAAAGCTTTCGAGAAGAATTACCCTGCAATTATTTCAAGTGAAATAATGTCGGATGTCTATAAAAATCTCGACCCCCAAATCCCTGTGCTTGCGACTCACCCATTTAACTCCCACGCTGCGGTATATGCGGGTCACAAAAATGTGCTGAACCTCATACCCGATAATTGTCCTCTCGGATTCCACCTATCTCCGGGAGCACTCCAAATAGTTCAAGGTCCCTCCGAATACTTCGGTTTCCGAACCCTACGGGGAATCTCACGACCGGGGATCGGAGTAGGAATTTCCCCAAACGAAATAAGAGCGGTAGGACACTATGTAGACCACGAACTTTTAGTAAATCTTGAGAAAGATACAGAAAAACGAGTATTAAGAATCGATAAAAAAGAGCCGAGACAAGTACTAATATCCATAGGTGGAGCAGGAGCCCAACAGGAACTACTCATAAATTTAGTCAAATTTCTTTGGAACAGGATAAGAGATGGAGCAGTAAAACTCTTTATCAACTTCGGCGACCATAATAAAGCATTAGATTATTTCAAGAAGCAAATCCCCGAATTCGAAACTCATCTCAAACTTCACAACAAGTGGGAAGATACCTGTAACTTCATAGAAAAAACTATCAATGAATCCCCCAAGGAGTCCTTACATGGATTCCTCCACGATAACACATACTCAGCGGTATATACTACAAACCTACTAATGCGAGTTAGCGACTTCATGATTACCAAACCAAGCGAACTTGCTTTCTATCCTATCCCCAAACTTCTCCTACAGAGAGTAGGTGGACACGAAGCCTGGGGAGCTATTCGTGCAAGTGAAATAGGAGATAGCACACCCGAATGTGAGGGATTAGAATTCACTCTTCAGGTGCTGAATACACTTATTGAAGACGATGACTTACTAAAAATGTACAACGAACAAATCGTAAAGTTGAAGCAGATAGGAACTTACGACGGAGCGTATAAAGTTGTAGAAATTGCACTTGAGAGAAAATTCTCTCAATAGTCTTCCCAAAACATATAAAGACTTTGCACATAATCAATCGAATACTGAGCTTGCCTTTACTCCCTAACCAAAGTTACAGCCATCCTAATAAAGTTCACTTTGTATTCTATTAACGAACGGTAGGTATCTTCTATAATAATTATTGTTTTTTTCATTAATACAGCTAAAACAATTTGTAAAATGTTTATATATATCAAAATCTAATTATATAAAATTACAAAATTTAATACTTTGTCTTACTCAAAACTTGACAAACACTTTTTTTTCATGTATTATATACCATATAGACATAGTTTTACCGTGTCATTAAAAATTAAACCGCGTTCTCCGAGGGCTTGCGAGGGCTTAATAAAATAACTCCCCTCGGGTAACAGAAATCTTCAATAAGAAAGGAGTAGGCTTATGAGGAAAAAAGGTTTTACCCTCATCGAATTGCTTGTCGTCATTGCTATCATTGGTATACTTGCAGCTATATTATTGCCTGCACTCGCGAGAGCCCGTGAGGCTGCTCGTCGTTCCTCCTGCCAAAATAATCTTAAGCAGTGGGGAACAGTTTTGAAGATGTACTCCAACGAAGCAAAGGGAGAAAGATTTCCCCCGTTGCAAGTAGTGAGAACCAAGTGTTTCGAGCCCCAGTATGCGAACAAAAATATGGATGACGCTCTCGCTGCAATGCCAGCGGTAGATTTAATCTATCCTGAGTATTTGACAGATCCTTCTATTGCTATCTGTCCATCCGACGCGAGAGATACAGCCGCATACTTAAAGAGAGAAGATGGAACCACATGGCTTTCCTGTGAGCCCGAAAGAATCGACGCTAGCTACGCATACTTAGGTTGGGTTCTTGACCGTTGCAAGGAAGCAGGCTTGTCTTCACTATCCAGCTTCCCAGTAGTTAGCCTTCTTCTCCAAATTTTCGGAGCGCAGGGACAACTTCCCGATCAAAATGCTCCAGTTCCAAATCAGTTAGCTGCAGCGGTCACCATATTAATACAGAGAACAGCATCTGCGTTCACTCAACCCCCGGGAAATGTAGCTGCAGTCAATACTCTTATGCAAGAGGCAGATAGGGACATTAATTTGGCAGATGGTGGATACTCTGGCCTTGGCTGGGGTAATGGCGCAAGCGACACTATCTACAGACTTCGTGAAGGTATTGAGAGATTCTTGATCACTGACATCAATAATCCCTCTGCTTCCCAGAACGCTCAAAGTGAAGTGTTCGTGATGTTTGACCAGTTCTCCGCTTATGGTGCTATCGACTTCTTCAACCACCTACCCGGTGGTTGCAATGTCCTTTATATGGATGGACATGTCGAATTCATTCGCTATGTTGCTTCCAACAATCCAGCCAATATAGATGCCAATGCTACTGAGCCTATACTTCCGAGCGTAGGTGTTGTTATCGGCTTGATTGCCCAAGCAGCTAACTATCAATAATCAGGAAGATTGACAAATAGCCCTCGCAAGCGAGATTAGTGCACGGGGAGAAGGTGATAGAGCCTTCTCCCCGCTTCGCTTTTTAAAGAAATCTCTGAAACTATTCTTTTTCTTTCTCACATAAAAAATATATACTCTAAGATAAATTCCTTTGATTAAAAGGAGACATCCCTATGGCTACTTCGCCCCTCCTCAAAAGCTTCATAAAATGTATATCTATAATTACTGGGGTGTTATCAATTCTCCTTCCCGAGAGGTGCACAGGAATATCTAAAATACCACCATATCCCCAAAATCCATACATTATAAAGATGGAAATTCCTATACCTAAAGATAGCGCCGGCGGACTAATAGTGGCGGATATAGACAAGGACGGTAGAATGGACTATCTCGTCACACTGAAAGGATATATCGCCTGCTATAATTGGTCTGGAGAAAAAATGTGGACAAAGCAAGCCGATATCCAAGTTAGTACCTCATCTGAATCTGAGGGGCTCCCAGGACACCATGGCCCAGGTATCCAGGCTGGCGATATTGACGAAGATGGGAAAGTGGAGGTGTTGTATTTAACTCAAGACGGATACCTAAATGTGCTAAACGGTAGTGATGGGAACTTAGAGTGGAGAGCAAACCCCGGCATTCCCGAGGGAGCGGAAAAATGGGAACACCTGGCTTTGGTAAACCTAAGAGGCAAAGGCGACAGAGATATTGTTCTACAGGCAACTAATAAAGATGGGTATAGAATGGGGAGATTTGTATATGCATTTTCCCTCGATGCATTAAAAGATGGAAACTTTGAACCCCTCTGGAAGACCAATGATTTCCTCGCCTGTGCTCATAATGGATGTAGAGTTGCGGACTTAAATGGCGATGGGAAAGATGAAATCATTAGTGGGTGCATAATTGCCCCCGACGGTAAAGAATTATATAGAATACCCGATTTGGACGGACATCTTGACAGCGTTTTTATGGGGGATGTTTGCCCTGAACTACCAGGAATAGAAGTTGTAACCCTTGAAGAAGGGGCAAATAGAGTTTTCCTTTTCAACACCAACAGTAAGATATGGTCAAATGACTATCTCAAACAAGAACCACAAAACGCAGCTGTAGGAAACTTTGATTTGAACAGGAACGGTTTAGAAATCTGGTGCCGTAGTAGATATGACACTAACCAAAAACCTTGGGTCTTCGATAGCGAGGGTAATGTAATTGCCCATTATGAATTAAGCGAAAAAGCACCTGAGGACTGGACAGAGAAAGGGATTGAGGTAATCTATCCCATATACTGGGAAGGCTCTGATAGACAGTTAATCTGTGCAAAGGAAAGACATGAATCAGGTGATGTAGCGGTAATAGACCCAATTACCGGAGAGTTTATTGTCAGATTTCCCGAGAAAGCAGACAGAATCTATGTGGCAGATGTAGCCGGCGACTGGAGAGAAGAAATAGTGGTATTGGCTGGGAACGAACTACATATCTATCAAAATGAAAATCCCAATCCGAACCCCAAAAAGGAGCGATTGTGGAAATCCCAAGTGTATAGAAGAATGAAAATGGTCCATAACTACTACTCACCATAGAAATGAGATAAGAATAACCTATCATAGATAACAAATATCCACATACATAATAAAAACTCAAGCCCTTATTTAATAAACCACCTAATTTCATCTTTAATATTATCTATAACTATACCCAGATTACTCTCCCTCCTTTCACAAATAGTAAGGCCTTCCAGGTCAAGAGTTCTCACACATGGATCATATAGCAAATGCCAGCCAAGAGGTAGTATAGGAGAACAGATAAATACCTTCCGCCAAAACCAATCTGCTTTAGAGACATCATTAAGTTTTTCGTACACTCTCGCTAACAACCAATAAGTCAGTGGGTCATTTGGAAAA
>JAOAHN010000133.1 GCA_026415215.1 Candidatus Hydrogenedentota bacterium | reverse complement strand
CTCCGCAGAAACTGAAAAATAATGAGACCCGCAAAGAAGAGAATAAGAGAAGATTATTCTAAGTTGCCTACATTTGATAGGGAACCGCCAAAATCCATAGAAGCGGAACGGGCGGTTTTAGGTGCTATATTACTAAGTCCTGATACACTCACAGAGATCTTAGATGTTTTTGGTGAGAGTAGAGAAACGGAGCTTTTCTACTATAGACCTCATCAACAAATTTATAACGCTATATTTCAGATATTTGTCCAAACCTCCCATCCACCCGAAATTTCAGCGGTTGCTGGTTTTCTTGAAGCGAGGAACTTGTTAGTAGAGGTGGGAGGTATTTCTTATCTCGCGGAACTCAGAAATGCGGTAGTATCTTTAGCAAATGTTAAGTATTACGCTAATATTGTATTGGAGACAGCCCTTTTAAGGAAATTAATTCAGCGGTGTAATTACCTAATCAATAAGGCTTATGAAAGTGAGACTGAGGTAAAAGAATTATTAGATGAAGCAGAGCATGAAATTTTTACAATTGCTACACAAAGAAAGATAAATCCCATTTTTTCTGTAGCTACCGTTGCAGAGAATGTATTACAAGTCGTTGATGAGAGAGCGCGGAGTGGGAAGAGCATCTCAGGCCTAAACACTGGCTACGATCTCCTTGATGATTGTTTGAGCGGGCTTCAAAGAGCAGATATGATTGTTCTCGCAGCAAGGCCTAGTGTGGGTAAAACTGCCTTTGCTTTGAACCTCGCTAAAAATATTGGTGTAGAGCAGAACAAAGGAGTGCTCATATTTAGTTTAGAGATGTCGAAAGAACAGCTTGTTCAAAGGCTAATCTGTATGTTGGGAGGGTTTAGTAGTAGTGTTTTAAGAAAGTCGAGTTTAGCAAAACGCGAGATGCCGAGTATTGTAAAAGCAGTGGGGGATTTGAAGAATGCACCTATTTATATTGATGATACACCTTCTTTAAATGTTTTGGAGCTTCGTTCTAAAGCAAGGAGGCACCTTGTAGAGCATTCAGAGATTGAGTTAATAATCATAGACTATCTTCAACTTATGAACCCAGCGTATAGGGGAGAGAACAGGCAAGTTGAGATAGCAGAGATTTCAAGGCATATAAAAGGTTTGGCAAGGGAATTAAATGTCCCGATATTGACATTGTGTCAGCTTAGCCGTGAGGCGGAGAAAGAAACTTCTTCTGAGCCTAAGCTTGCCCATTTGCGCGAATCTGGAGCAATTGAACAAGATGCTGATGTAGTTATGATGTTATATATTGATAGACCAGAGAAGGGAAAGAAGAAGGAAAAAGATAATTACGAGGATATGCATATCTTAGTACATTTGAAGATTGCCAAACATAGAAATGGTCCTTTGAGTTATTTTGATTTTGATTTTAATAGGGAAACTCAAATATTTACTTTATATGCCCCAGATTATGTTGCGGAATCAGCGCCTCCTGTGAGACCCTCGTATGTTGAAAAAGAAGATGGACAGTGATATAGTATTTTCAATGTGTAATTTAAGGAGAGAGGTATGTTCAAAGGTTCTTTTGTAGCATTAGTTACACCTTTTAAAGAAAATTACGAGGTTGATTTTGAGGCATACGGTAGGCTTGTAGATTTTCATCTCCAGAACGGCACACATGGATTAGTTCCCTGTGGATGTACTGGTGAGGCAGCCACTCTTTCACATGAAGAGCAAAAAGAATGTATAAAGTTTGTAGTTGAGCGCGTGGCGGGGAGATTACCCGTAATTGGAGGTGCTGGCTCTAATAATACTAAAGAGGCTCTCGACTTAACGAAATTCACTAAGGAAGTGGGCTGTGATGGTGCTCTCCTCATCACACCCTACTATAATAAGCCAACTCAAGCAGGTCTGATTGCTCACTATACAACCATAGCAAAAGAAGTTGACATACCAATTGTCCTTTATAATGTTCCCAGCAGAACTGGCATAAAGCTTGAGGCGGAGACTGTTGCGGAGTTAAGTAAGATTCCTAATATAGTTTGTGTAAAAGAGGCAGGGGGAAGTGTTGAACAGGTTTCGCAAATACTTTCTCTATGTAATATAACAGTGTTATCAGGTGATGATAGCCTTACCCTGCCAATGATGGCAGTCGGAGCACAAGGAGTAATTTCTGTTGCAGGAAATATAGTGCCTGCGGATTTAGCAAAGATGTGTTGGCTGGCACTTCAAGGTAAGTTTACAGATGCTAAAGAAATTCATTATAAGCTATTTCCTCTCTTCAAAGCGTTGTTTTACGAAACGAATCCTATGCCTGTGAAAGCTGCGCTCGCAAGAATGGGAATGATAAAGAATGTTTTGAGACTCCCACTTGTGCCTATGAGTGAGCCCCAATATAAGAAGTTAGAACAGGTATTAAAAACTTTAGAGTTGATCTAAAATGTAGGCATTCTTAGTTGTCCGTATTTTTTTGCTCGAGGGCACAAATAGTCACAGAAACCCCCTTGAATTCTTTTTCTCCTAACACCTTACCATTTTCAGTAAACCACTTCTTTAGATAGTTAGTGAATATGCTATCTTCGAATGAGATTCCGGTGCTATGGATGAATAGCAATTCTTTCTGACCTTTTATAGCGTATTTGATTGGGATAGGGAGTATACCGTGGAATTCTAATAGCGAAGGGTTTCCCAAATAATTAATAAAAGTCTGGGTATGCCTATAACTTAATGCGATTACAAATTGTTGGTAGTTTCCTAAATAGTGTTTTAATGAGGGTTGTGAAAAAGAATGGTATGCAATGATACAAGCTTCTTTTGGGTGATTTTCTCTTACATACTTGCTTAAACTTCTAAAGTCAACTTTTTCAAATACTCCTAAGCGATGGCTTTCTAATGGGTGAAGTCTCCCAACATAATAGTCGTGGAGACAAATAATTATAAGACCGATTAGGAGAATAGATGTACCATATCTAATAAATCTGGGCTTCAAAAAAGCTAATCCGTTTGCTACGCCAAATATGCCTACTACGCCTGAATAAATAAATAGTCTATGTTCATAGAAGGAAAAGTCTTTTATGTTCCAGTAGATTATGTTAAAGAGTATTGGAAGGGCTGTTGCTATTAAAATGTATAAGGATTTTTCTTTTGTGAGTTTTATTGTGCCTAATAAAAAGCATATTGTGGAGATCACAAATACACCCCAGTATGCCCATGTCCTGTCGGTATACCCTGCAAACATGTTCTTCCAGGTTATAAGAGCTGTTTTTAGGGTTGGATGGGGGTACCATTGGTTCTTTACATGTGAAAGCATAACTTCCAAGAATTGCCAACCGAGATGTATCGCTGGGAGAATCAGTATTCCTGCTATTAAATTAGTCCAAAACCATTTTCTGAATAGTTCTCCTTTATGTAATAAGAAGATGTTAATTAAAAGGAAAAGGTTTGTTACAAAGATTACCCAAACGCTAAAATAGTGAGTATACATCAGAAGAACGAATACACTTCCTAATCCGATCCAAAATTTCCAGCGGTTTTCCTCTAATATTTCGAGGAGGCAGTATGTTCCTATAAGGTTTAGCAAGGTGTAAAAAGAGTAAATCCGTAATTCTTGGGCATAGTAAATATGAAATGGTATTATTGTGAAAAGAAAAGTAGATGTGAGAATTCCGAAAGAAGAGTTGGATAGGAGCTTTTTAGCAATTTTGAAGAATATGATTATTGACAATATACTCCATATACATGGGAGCAATCTTATAGCAAAATCATCCCATTCTGTGTATTTTTCCCAAAATCTTATGCTCTCCAGAAACTTTAACCATAGAGAGGTTAGGATTAAATTAATAGGGGGCTCGACATTTTTTAATGGTGATAGAAAACTTAGTTTTAAATCTACTAACTTACTCAGCTGTATTGATGCACCTTCATCATACCAGAGACTGAAGTGACCTAAACGGAAAAGTCTCAAACCTGCTCCAATGGGAAAAATGAATATCCAAAAGATAATATCTACCTTAGTGGTTAAATTTTTTATTTTCCACATACTCTGTGTCCTAAAGACTTATTTCGCATTCGCTTGTTATTATATACATCGGTCTTATCTCATACAATCTATATTTGTTATTTTGATTAGAGGTTTTTGAGTAATTTTCAGATAAATCGACGAGACCTTAATTGGAGGCGCTGATTTAGTGAGCACGGAGAGAGTAGAAAAGAGATTGGGGCAGTGCTATGTTGGTGTTTCGGGGTGGGCTTATGAGGATTGGAACGACACTGTCTACGCTGGGTCGAAGCAGAGGAATGCAATTAGATATCTTGCTCAGTGGATAAATGCAATAGAAGTTAATGTTACTTTCTATAGACCAGTTTCGCCAAATACGGTAAGGAGATGGATCTCACAAATAGAAGATATTCCAGATTTTTTGTTTACTGTTAAGCTATGGAGCAGGTTTACTCATAGTAAAGATATTCAATTGGATAATGAAGAATTAAGTGTTTTTATAGATACCATAGAACCTTTAATTTTATCGGGAAGGTTGGGATGTGTGTTGATTCAATTTCCTCATAGGTTTCATAGGACCATAAAGAATAGAAAATATCTGGCTCAACTTACTGAATCACTCTTACCTATACCCCTTGCTATTGAATTTAGACATAAGTCTTGGATGGATCCGAATTTATTTGACTCTCTTAAGGTGAGAAATATTGCCTTTTGTAATATTGACCAACCAATCGTGGATAGTTCTTGTATCCCACCTACAGAAATAGTGACTGCAGATTTTTCTTATGTGAGGTTTCATGGGAGGAATAAGGAGAATTGGTTTTCAAACGAATCTAATAGGGATGAGAGATATAACTACCTTTACAGCGAAAAGGAACTTGGGCCGTGGGTTCAAAGAATATCTAACATTAGACAAAGAGTTAGTAAAGTTTTTGTAATGATGAATAATCATTACAAAGGCAAGGGATTAATTAATGCATGGGATCTTAGAAGAAAATTGAATGGTATAGAATTACCACCGCTACCTTCTTTTTTATTGAGAATCTTATCAGGAGAGAGATGAATACTGTGCAGTGATTTGATATAATAAAAATAAAGTGTCTGTTAATGATTCAGGGATATTCACTATCTCAAAGTTCGTTAGTAACGAGTAGGTTTTACGCTTTAAAGGATTTACTTTCAGCTTGTGAGTGGGGGGCTTCTGCTATTGAGAGAGTAGAATCAGCATTTCGTTTTGCCTCAAATGCCCACTTGGGGCAGAAGAGGTATTCCGGAGAGCCTTACATAATTCACCCCATTGAGGTAGCAATTCTTTTAGCTGAGATAAAACTTGATCCTGATACTGTTATTGCAGGTTTGCTCCATGATACATTAGAGGATACAGAAGTTACTTTTGATGAAATAAAAGAGAAGTTTGGTGAGCAGGTCGGGAAACTTGTGGATGGTGTAACTAAAGTATCTGACCAACAAAAGCAGTTTGGGGATGTTAATGGCGATATACATAAATTAGAGGCGGTTCGTAAACCATTGTTAGAAAGTGTTTCTGATCCGAGGATAATAATCATAAAACTCGCTGATAGACTTCACAATTTGCGAACTGTAAAGAGTCTCCCAATCCAATCTCAAATAAAAAATGCGAGAGAAACATTAAGTATTTATTCACCTATAGCTCACCAATTAGGTCTGTATAGGTGGAAAATGGAACTTGATGATTTATCTTTTGAAATACTTTATCCTAAAGAGTTCGAGTGTCTTTCTAAAAGGATTGCTAAATCTTATCAGGAGCGTGAAGCCGAGATTAGCCAAATAATGGAGGAGGTGCGGAAGAAATTAAAATCTATAGGGATAGATGCGAGGGTCTTGGGTAGACCTAAGCACATCTACAGCATATACCGGAAAATGGTAAGAGATAATATCACTCTTGAAAGGGTTATGGATTTATATGGTATCAGGATTATTGTGAAAACTGAAGAGGAATGTTATAGAGTGCTTGATGTTGCTCATCAATTGGGCACAGTGATGGAGAAGAGGTTTAGAGATAATATAAAAGTCCCCAGAGATAATGGATACAGGTCACTTCATACTACAGTTTTAATACCAGATAAGTACCCCCTCGAGATTCAAATTCGAACTGAGGAGATGGATTACGAGGCAGAGTACGGGGTGGCGGCTCATTGGCGATATAAAGATGGTAAAATGACATATTCCCCTGAGTTCTTTAAGAGGATTGAGAGATTTAGGCAGATTATAAGCCAGCATCTTGGTGATGAAAAAGAAGTGGAAACATATGAAGACCTTGAATCTGATTTGCAACCTAAGGAGATCAGAGTTTTTACTCCGAAACATGATTTTATAGACCTTCCTTATGGTTCTACAGTGCTTGACTTTGCCTACGCTATACATACGGAATTGGGTCATCATTGTGTAGGAGGATATGTAGGAGGAAAGTTGGTTTCCATTGATACACCGCTATTTCCAAATACAATTGTGGAAATTAAGACTTCTACCAAACAGGAGCCTCAAATAGAGTGGCTTAGAATCGCGAAGACGGGACGAGCACGAAATAAGATAAGGCATTATTTGAGAGAAAAGGGGGTTCTTCCTAAATTAGAGGAAAAAAATAAAGATGAATCAAAAGAAGTTAGGGAGAAACAACCTGAAAGTGACCAAAAACAAATCAAATTTCCTGAGTTTGAGAATAGTTTAGCTTCTTTAGAGTCCTCTTCTGAGATTTTACAGAAAGAACTTCAGACTGCGGTAAAGATTGATGGTGAAAAGAATATATCCATCAGATTTGCAAGGTGCTGTAGTCCTACTCCCGGGGATGAAATAGTTGCCTATGCGACTATTAGAGGAAATATTACTGTGCACAGGAAGGATTGTAAAACATTGAACAATCAGAATATGGACCCTGTGAGAATCCATAGAGCGAAATGGGAATCCAAGTTAGTAAATCTAATTTTTGTAGTTATAGAAGCAAAAGTGAATGATAGGTTATTTCAGGACATATACAATTACATTTCTTTGAATAAACTACTTATAAAGACAATTCAAATAGAGAATGTAAAAAACCTACTCTATAGAATAGAGATAGTGTTCCCTATTATTACTCCTAATCATTCCAAATTAGTGGAGCAATTTATTCGTTCCGCTAAATCTATGCCGGGGGTAATCAAAGTAAGAAAGAAATCCGTTGAGAACTAAGAAAAGAATATAAAGACCTATTTTTTGTGTTATCTTAGTTTGAATAATTGTGAGTGCTTATTATGGAGAGGTTTCAGTTAGTTTCTACATTTAAGCCAGCAGGCGATCAACCTCAAGCCATTCATCAGTTGGTTTGTGGCCTTAATTCAGGTGTTCGGAGTCAGGTACTCCTGGGTGTTACAGGCTCTGGCAAAACATTTACGATAGCTAATGTCATAGCGGAAGTTAACCGTCCTACACTCGTTTTGGCACCTAATAAAATTTTAGCGGCTCAACTTTATGGAGAGTTTAAGCAGTTATTCCCCAATAATGCAGTGGAATATTTCGTAAGTTACTATGATTACTACCAACCTGAAGCATATATTCCGTCTACGGATACATACATTGAAAAAGATGCCTCAATTAATGATGAAATAGATAAGATGAGACATTCTGCCACTCGAGCGGTTCTTTCAAGGAGGGATTGTATAATAGTGGCTTCTGTTTCTTGTATATATGGTATAGGTTCACCCAAGACATATAAACAGATGAGAGTTGAACTCCGCCCAGGCGATGAATTTCCACGGGAAAACCTTCTGGAGTCTTTAGTAGCGATGCAGTATAGTAGGAATGATATTGACTTTTATCGTGGTGCTTTTCGTGTTAGAGGAGATATAGTAGATGTGTTTCCTGCTTATGAAACAGAGCGGGCAATTAGAATTGAGTATTTCGGAGATGAGATAGATAATATTCTTGAATTTGACCCCCTTCGCGGTATTACTTACAGACGCCTAAGGTATGTTGAGATTTATCCGGGAAGTCACTATGCTACAACACATGACGCTATGGAACGAGCGATCAAGGGCATAGAGCATGAGTTGGAAGAAAGACTAAAAGAATTAAGAGCAGAAGGAAAAGAATTATTTGCACAAAGACTTGAACAGAGAACCCGTTATGATTTGGAAATGCTTCGTGAGCTTGGTTATTGTCCGGGGATAGAAAACTATTCTCGTCACCTCGATGGTAGGATGCCTGGAGAGCCCCCTTATACTTTGCTCGATTATTTTCCAGAGGATTTTATTATAGTAATAGATGAGAGTCATATATCTATCCCTCAATTGA
Organism: Candidatus Hydrogenedentota bacterium; assembly: GCA_026415215.1. Taxonomy (GTDB): domain Bacteria; phylum Hydrogenedentota; class Hydrogenedentia; order Hydrogenedentales; family Hydrogenedentaceae; genus Hydrogenedens. The sequence continues at coordinate 23,551 of JAOAHN010000133.1, read as the reverse complement.
GGGCTATGTATCACGGCGACCGTTCACGGAAAGAACAGCTCGTAAATTATGGATTTCGTCTGCCTTCCGCTAAAGATAATCGTCCGCTTACTTTCGAGGAATTTATGGAGCGGGTTGTTCAAATAATTTATGTAAGTGCTACACCTGGTGAGTTTGAGATTAGCGATGCAGAGGGTGTGGTAGTGGAGCAGGTAGTTAGACCTACCGGATTAGTAGACCCTGAAGTTGAGGTGAGACCCGCTCAACATCAAGTCCAAGATCTGTTAGGAGAGATCCAGAAAAGAGTAGAAAGAAATGAGAGGGTACTTGTAACTACTTTAACTAAGCGGATGGCAGAAGAACTTACAGAATACTATAGAAAAATGGGGTTAAGGGTGAGATATATGCATTCGGACATAGATACATTGGAGAGAATAGAACTTGTGAGAGACCTTAGATTAGGGGAATTCGATGTGCTTATAGGTATAAATCTTTTGAGGGAGGGTTTAGATATCCCTGAGGTTTCTCTTGTTGCAATTCTTGATGCAGACAAGGAGGGATATCTACGGTCTGAAACAAGTTTGATACAGACCTGTGGAAGAGCAGCTAGGAATGTCAATGGCAAAGTAATTATGTATGCGGATCAGGTCACTTCTTCTATGGAGCGTGCTCTAAAAGAGATGGGAAGAAGGAGAAAAAAACAGTTAGACTTTAACAAGAAGCATAAAATTACTCCGAAAGGTATCCAAAAGCCAATTCCCAATATTGTGCCTCAGAGTAAGAAAAAGACTACTCAAAGTAGGTTGAAAGTAGCAGAGCCTGAGGAAGAGTATCTTGTGCTACCTGCGGAGATAGAGAAGGAGATTGAAAACCTTCGTCAGAAGATGTTTGAGTGTGCAGAGCGTATGGATTTTGAAGAAGCGGCGGTTTACAGAGACAAAATGCTATACCTACAAAAGATGCAGGTGGAGCTGGGATTGTAGATGTAATCAATCTTCGGAATAGTTATCAAAGTCTTTCAATAAGCCTTATGTAAAATTCGATAGCTTTTAAATAGTTTTTTATTTCTATTCTCTCATTAATATTGTGAATTAAATTTAGTTCCTCTTGGGTAAATTTCAAAGGCTGGAATCTATATAAATGCCTCACTGTATCTTTATAGTTAGCGGAGTCGGTTCCTCCTAATGTCAACGAGGGCGCAATAGGTATATCCCCCCATACTTGTTTAATCGTTTGAGATATAATCTCATAGCCTTCAGAGTTAATGTCGGAAATAGGGCTCGCTTCATCAGTTTTTTCTGGTGAATACTCCTTTATTTTCACCATCGGGTCTTTGATAATGTCTTTTATATAGGCTATGACTTTGTCTTTTGAATCTCCAGGGAGCATTCTGACATTAACAACTGCACTTGCGTGGGATGGGAGGACATTTTCCTTCTCTCCAGCGTGGAAAAGAGTCGGGGCAAAGGTAGTTCTGATTCCCGCGTTTGCGCTGGGAATATTTTCAAAGGCATATTTTAGAAATGGACTAAATAGCCAAAGATTTGAACATACTAAACGCATCTCAAAATCCATATATGGGGCTAATTTCTCTAACATTATTCTAATGGGTCCTGCGACTTTTGCTGGCATTGGATTCCTTTCTATTGCGAGTATGGCTTTAGCAAGGGTGCCTATAGTAGTTTCTCTGGGTGGATTTGAAGAATGCCCACCTGAGGTAGTCACTGAAAGCTCTAAGGAGAGATACCCCTTCTCTGCTATTCCTATTAAGGCTACAGGTGTTGCTATTCCTGGTATAATTCCTTTCGTGATTGCCATCCCCTCGTCCAAACTGAACTCAGGTATAATTCCTCTCGATTTCAAAGTGGTTGCTACTGCTAATGCCCCATCCCTTCCCCCTACTTCCTCATCGTGACCAAAAGATATGAGAATGGTTCTCTTTGGAGTAAAACCTTGTTTGATGAGAAATTCTACTGCTTCCATTATCCCTATAACATTACATTTCACATCGAGAGTACCTCTACCCCAGACAAAACCCTCTGCTATGGCACCTGAGAATGGGGGATACTTCCACAGGTGCTCAGTTGATTCCTCAGCAGGAACTACATCATAGTGTGCAATGAGCAATGTGGGAGAAATCGCAGGTTGTTTGCCCTCCCAAGTAAATAGAAGAGCATAGCTATTGATGATTTCTCTCTTAAGGGTGGAGTGAGCATTTGGGAAAGTGTCTTCCAAAAATCTTATGAATTTATTAAACTCTTCCCAATTTGTTTTTTCTTTGTCTTGATGGGATATAGTTTTGATTTGTATTGCTTTGGAGAGGTTATGAGAGATTTTTTCTTCATCTAAAGAAATCTCTTTTGATACCGTTAATGTGATGTCAGGAGCTGACCTTTTTGCTAATCCAGTATTAAATAATATTATGGAGGCAATAATGACAATTATTACAATTGAAGTGAAAACTGCCCATAAGAGTAATCTCTTCATAAAAAATTCCTTTCTCGTTATAATACTTGGAGGTTATTACATAGGAAATTATAATAAAAGAGAGTGAGATAATTATGCCCAGCCGAAACTTTTTACCAATCTTTTCATAAAGCCTGTTTTTTTAAACTCTACTTCTGTAGGTTTTTGGAAATAGAGTCGCTGAGCTATAGTTTCTATACATTTTGTAGCTGGGGCATTGGGAAAAGTGATAAATAGTGGTTGACTCTGCATAATTGATTGATTTACATGAATGTCCCTTTGGATATGCCCCAAGTAGATAATATTCTTAGATAAGTATTGTTGTGCTACATTCAGAAGTTTATTTGCCACTGCCTGAGCTTGGGCAGAGTTCACAGCCATATTGACTATCAATTTTATCGTGGTATCATCTCTTTGCAGGTAAATGGTTTTTACAATAGCATAAGCATCAACAATCGCAGATGGTTCGGGGGTAGTTACTACTATTACTTCATCTGCAGATGTACAAAAACTTACGGTATTTTTTCCAATTCCTGCCATTGTATCTAACACTAAAAACTCACTTCTTTCGCATAGGTCAAATAGAGCGTTTAGAAGTTTTTCCCTTTCCTTGTCCGTTAAATCTGCAATCCGAGACAAGCCAGATGAGCCAGGCACTACTTCTAACCCTAATGGTGCTTTTAGTATTATTTCATCCAACTTCTTACTTCCTTCAATTACATGAGCGAGATTGTAGAAAGAGTGGAGTCCCATTAATACTTCGATGTTTCCCAGCCCTAAATCTGCATCTACTAAAATTACTTTTGCACCCCTTGCTGAGAGGGCGAGGGATAGATTAACACTTACACTTGTTTTACCAACTCCCCCTTTTCCACTTGTGATGGCTATTACTCTACATTGTTTCTTTGTCTTTTTCACAAGTTCTCGTAGTTTTTCTGCTTGGTCAGCCACGGCGTAATTTCCCTTCTATTAGTAGTTGCACAATTCCAGAGGATGTTGCTACGGAAAAGTCATCTGGAACATTTTGCCCGTATGTGATGTAACTAACTGGTAGTCCTAACTCCAGTATTAGACTTATCATTGCTCCATATCTTCGAGTCTCGTCTAATTTGCTGAAACATAGGCTTGTTGGATTAAGAGATGAGAAGCCTGCTACTGCGTATCTTAGGTCTTCAAGTGGTGTATGGGCACTTAAAACCAGTATAGTCTCGTATGGTTTTATAATGCTCAGGATTTCTTTTAACTCTTTAATTTGATTAGTATTAAATGGGCTGTTCCCCGCTGTATCCATTAGGACTATGTCATAAGTTGATAATTCATTAAGGGATTCCCAAGCGGAGTTTTTGTCTTCAATTATTTTAAGAGGTATTCCAATTATTTGAGAGTATATTTTGAGTTGTTCTGTGGCGGCTATGCGATATGTGTCGGTAGTGGCGAGGGCTACTTTCACTTTTTTATGCACTGCATAGTAAGCAGAAATCTTAGCGAGGGTTGTTGTTTTTCCGACTCCTGTGGGTCCACAAAATACTACCCAACGGGTTGTTCCGCTCAGAATAGAAATCCCTCCTGTAGTTGTAATTCTTTTTCTTAATTCAATGGCGAGTCGCTCTCTTAAAATCCTTGTGTCTTTTACAAGACTCGGATCCATAGTTTTTATTACTATGTGTATCAGTTCAGCTGTAAGTTTTTTTGACATGCCGAGATTTATTAGTTCCCTGTATACTGGTAAAACCTCTTGAGGAATAGCACCGGGGGCAGATTCAATCGACATTAGCTGGAGCAACTCTTTTATCTCCCGTAGGGTCCTGGCTAATTCATCCTTTGAAGTGGAGTTTTTCGGCTCCTGTTCTTGAGGGAAGGGAAGTATCTGAGAAGCATTTTCTTTATTGCCAGCAATTTTTCTTAAGGATGGTTTTTCAGGGTCTTCCTGCGTGGGCAATCTTAAACGCTGTTGCGTTTCCCTTATTATTTTCTCGTATTCTTGCAGTTTTTTTTCTTTTTCTTCATCTTGGAGTTCTGAACTGGTGGAAGCATTGGCTAAGTATTTCTTTTCTGGAAGAGATTTATTTTGTTTTCTGAAAGATTCTTCTTCTGGCACAGAGACTGTTACTTCATATACTTTTCTACCTAATAGTCCCCAAATTCCATTTTCCTTTACCTCCTGTGTGGCTACTACAATAGCGGATGGACCAAATATCTGATTGATTTTATATGCTATTTCACTTAGCGTTTGGCATCGTATTTTGTAAAATTTATTTGGCATTAGACAGCTACCTGACCATCGACTTGAACTTTAATGTGTGGGTCGATTTCGTTATACGATAGCACATAAACTTTTGGAAGTCTTCTTTCTATTATTCTTCGTAAGAATCTTCTTATACTCGCTGTGCACACGACAATAGGTTCGTATCCATTTAAAATCAGTTTTTGCACGGCTTCGGCGATTTTTTCGGATATTTGTTGAGTTCTTATGGGTGAAATCGGTATAAAATCCCCCCCCTCTGTTTTTTTAACTGCTTCTGATATTTCTTGTTCTAATTGTGGTGATATTGTTACTATGTGTAGTGTGTTCGTTTCATCTACAAGTGGGGCACAAATGACTCTTGCGAGTGCGTGTCTTACATATTCAGTTAATATTTCTGGGTCTTTTGTCTTGGTACCGTAATCGCATAATGTTTCACAAATAACTTCCAAATTGCGTATGGATACTCTTTCTTTGAGCAAGTTTTGAAGAACCTTTTGCACCTCACCATAGCTTAGAATATTTGGGATGAGCTCCTCTACCACAGTAGGTGAACTCTGTTTTAATCTCTTGAGTAGCCTTTGCACTTCTTCTCTCGTTAGCAACTCTGCAGAGTGCGTAGAGAGTATCTCTGAAAGGTGAGTAGCGAGAACTGCTGACGGTTCTACAACAGTGTATCCCGCTTTCTCTGCTTCGTCTTTCACACTTTCAGAGACCCAAATTGCAGGTAATCCGAAAGCGGGTTCAGTAGTAGGGATTCCTTCTATTTCTTTTTCTACAAAACCTGGATTCATTGCAAGGTAATGTTCAGGGATAAGTTCGTATGAACCGACCACGGTTTCTCGAATTTTTATACAATATTGATTTGGTCGAAGTAGTAAATTGTCTACTATTCTAACCACTGGGACTACGAATCCCATTTGAAGAGCCATTTGTTCTCTTATTTTTTGTATGCGATCCAATAAGTCGCCACCTTGTGTTCTGTCTGCGAGGCTTATCAGTCCTATACCCAGCTCAATTTTGATTGGATCTACTGATAACAGAGCCTCTGCTTTCTCAGTTGGACTCTCAGCAGAAGGCTTTTCTCGCAGTTTTGTAGATATTTCAGCCTCTTTTTTAAGTTTGAGCTCTCTTTCTCTTTGAACTCTTGCGGACATATAGGCAATAAAACCAAGGACCCCCGCCACGAGAGCGAACGGAGTAAATGGCATGCCTGGAACTAAACCGAATATACCGAGTAATATTGCGGAAACACCAAGAGCCCTTGGATACTTGCTAAATTGAATGGTGACATCTGCACCTAAGCTTGTTTCTTCTGAAACGGTTCTTGTTACTACTAAACCTGCTGCTGTTGATACCATGAGTGCAGGTATTTGTGATACTAAGCCGTCGCCTATGGTAAGTTGAGTATAAACCCTTGCCGCTTCAGCAAGAGGCATCCTATTGATCAGAACACCAATTACTAATCCCACTGAAATGTTTACAATGGTAATTACAAGTCCCGCTATTGCGTCTCCTCTGACGAACTTTGTGGCACCGTCCATGGCACCGTAAAAGTCAGCTTCTCTCTCAATTTCTCTTCTTCTACGCCGTGCCTCTTCTTCTGTAATCAAACCTGCATTTAGATCTGAGTCGACCCCCATTTGTTTACCAGGCATAGCGTCTAATGTGAATCTTGCGGCAACTTCTGAGATGCGCGTAGCTCCCCTTGTAATAACCACGAATTGAATCACTACAAGTATTATAAAAATTACTACGCCTACGAAGATGTTTCCGTATGTGACAAATGTTCCAAAGGCACGAATCACTTCGCCAGCATCTGCCTGGGCGAGTATCAATCTGGTAGAAGCGACATTAAGACTTAATCTGAATAGAGTCAGGATTAATAACAGTGATGGAAAGATAGAAAAATCAACTGCTCGCTGGAGATACATCGATGAAAGTAACACAACTACAGAAATGGATATGTTAAGAGACAGGAGTATATCCATTAAGAATCTGGGTATAGGTATTACAAGGACTAACAAAATTCCCACCACACATATCGCCATCGCGATATCTGGGCTTCGTGCAATATTAAAAAATGTTACAGGTTGTGCTCTTGTTGCAGGAGAAACAGCCATATTCTACTAACTTTTCGCCAATAGAGTGTTCATTATTTCTTCTCTTTCTTTGATTTTTTCTGCTCTTCGGTCTATTTGGTAAATAAATGCTAAAACTTCGGCTACTGCACGAAAAAGCTTCTCAGGGATAGGTTCCCCAACATTTACTGTTCTGTATAGGATTTGGGCAAGTTCGGGTTTTTGCAAAATGGGTACCTGGTGCTGGATAGCGATTTCTCTTATTTTTTCAGCAATGATTCTCGCACCTTTTGCAAGGACTATCGGTGCGGGCATTGTTTTCATATCATATCTAATAGCAACTGCTAACTTTGTAGGGTTAGTAATGACTACATCTGCTTTTGGGACCTCTCTTAACATTCTTTGGTAAGCGATTCGTTTTTGCATTTGGCGTATTCTTCGTTTTATTGCGGGATCTCCTTCTAATTCTTTTAACTCCTCTTGCATTTCTTTCACAGTCATTCTTAAATCCTGTTCGCGTTGCCACCATTGGAAGCCATAGTCGGCAACACCTAAAACCAGCATAACTAATGCAACTCGCCACCACAATGCGACGAATAAGTTTCCAGTGAGATAGAGGATGTCAAATACTGAGTAGTTCGGTAAGGTAACTATTTCTTCCCATCTGTTTCTGAGTGCGTAGTAAACTACGATTAGTAAGATAGATAGTTTTGCAATGTTTTTGCCAAGTTCATAGTATGTTCTTAGTGAGAAGTACCTCTGAAATCCTGAAATAGGGTTAATTCTATTCAGTTTAGGCATTAGGGGCTTTCCGGTCCAAAGGAAGCCAACTTGAGCAAAAGCAATTGCCAATCCTCCAGCCATCATTATAAGAATGTAAGGCAGGGCACCAAGAAGTATGTATATTGCTATTTCTGTAAAGAACATTTGAAGGTTTTCTGAATTTATAGGGATAAACCATCTACCACCTAAATAATGTGTCATTATGTTCGAAAAATGTGCTAATGTAAATGGGGCAAGGAACCATAGCGCTATAAGACCTGCAAATAATCCCACTGCAGAAGTCAAATCCTGACTACGGGCAACATTCCCCTCTTCTCTGGCTCTTTCTTTCTTGCGAGGTGTTGGTGGAAAAACTTTTTCACCGCCTACATCTTCAGGCATAGCTCTTTATCCTAATCCTCTTATAAAAGTTCTTACCTCCCTAATTGATTCATTTATCATCTCTTCGAACACACCAACATATACACCAATACATACAGCTAATATTATGAAGCCTAAACCTATAGTTATCGGGAAACCTATTATAAGTAAGTTAATTTGGGGCACCGCTCTACCAAATACGCCAAGCACAGCGTAGGTTAATAGCATTGCTACTAAAACTGGTCCGGCAAGTCTAACTCCATAAATGAATATAACGGAACCTAATTTTGCTATTCCTAAGCCGAAGTTTTCCTGAGGAGTATAGATTGTTCCAATTGGAAGTATCTTGTAACTTTCGGTTAAAACCTTTATTATGTAAAGATGTCCATTTATTAATAGAAAGAACATAGCCCACAAAAGAAATAGGAAAAAACCAAATATTGGAAATTGAGTTTCCATAGCAGGATTAAAAATATTCATAATCCCAAAGCCTGTTTGTAGGTCCATAAGTTCTCCTGCGACTTGAACTCCTGCAAACATTATACTTACGATGAATCCCATTCCCACGCCAATCAGGATTTCCAAGGTACCTATAACGATGAAGTTACTGAGGGTTTTGGGAAATTCCGATTGGAGTGGGGGGATAAGCGGGGTAATTGTAAGTGCTAATATACCCGCGAGCCCTGCTTTAACAACCATGGGTATGTTTCTCGAACCTAACACTGGCATTGAAACTAAAAACCCGGATATGCGCATCAGCGTTAGTACATACAAAAGGAATAAATCTACTTCGAAAATTTTTGTGGGTAGTATCTCTATCATTTAATAGCTACCATAATTTATAATTTTGTAAAAACAGCTATTTGGTTGAATAGGTCTTGTGTAAAAATTATTAAAGTGCTTGATATCCAAGGTAATGTAATCAGGAAAATGAGAAATACTGCTATAATTTTAGGAACAAAGGTCAAAGTGATTTCCTGGAGTTGAGTGACAGATTGAAATATGCTAATGATTAATCCTACAAGCATTCCGGTGATGAGCATAGGAGCGGATACTATTAGGGTAATCCAGATAGCTTTGCTACCAACTTCTATAAGTATATCGGTCGGCATTGGGTTAATTCCTAAGACACAATAAGTTCTAATATTTTATAACTTTCATTATATTGTATACAATAATTTACAATACCACAATATATTGTTTATGTCAAGATTATTAGACTGATAGCAGTTGCCTGATTTATTTTTTGGAGAGATTATTTTAGATGCAATGGTTCGTTTTGCCAGATGAAGTTTCATTAAAACGGAAAGTACCGCCTGTTGTATTAACACCAGAAGTAGAGACTCCACTGTATTTTGAGATTTTGAGTTTAACTTTTATGCTCTCCTTAGTGTTCGTCGAGAACCGAGAAGTAAGGCTTGTTATAGAAATTTATTTATAGGTAAGATAGAGGAAAGCCAACTACTGTGTTGAATTTCTTTAATGGATTCTTGCGAAATAAGATATATGCGGGTCCAAAAGAAGAGAAGGTTATTTTAAATTAGTGTAAACGATGTGGTTATATGACCAGTGTCGGAAATTTGTATTTATTGTATATTGAAGGAGAAAATAGATAAGTATCTTTCTGAAACCATGAAAGAGGATAATAAGTAAAAATACTGTGATGTAGTTTAGTGAAACATTAGTTCAAAATTGAGGAGAGAAAGTATGAAAAGCGCACTCACTTTGTTTGTTGTTATACTTATGCTTGGTTCCACAGGCAAAAGTAGCTCATTTCCTAAGTATTCTATTACAGTGACTGAATTGGGAGCTAAAAGCGATGGGTCTGAGGATGCCACAGCTATTTTTCAAAAAGCTCTGGATGAGATGGGAAGAATAGGAGGAGGAATAGTTAATGTTCCTGCTGGAAATTACAAGATTGTAGGGACATTAAAGATACCTGCGGGGGTAACATTGCAAGGGACATTTAGGACGCCTCCTACCTCACACTACCAGAATATGCCCAATTTAGCTGGATCCGTTTTGCTTGCTTATTTTGGGCGGGGTAAACGAGATGCGGAACCATTTATAACTCTTGTGGGTAATAATGCTACACTCGAGGGAATGATTATTCGGTATCCCGAGGCGACGCCTAATGATGTGCCTCCTATTCCATATCCCCCTACGGTCTATGCAAAGAATGTTGAGAATGTTGGTGTTATCGATTGTTGCATAATTAACCCATATGAAGCCTTACATTTCCAAGACTCTGCGAGAATGATAATTAGGAATGTTTTTGGCTATCCTTCTTGGCGAGGGCTTTATATTGATGCCTGTTATGATATATCTCGAGTAGAAAACTGTCATTTTTGGCCATTTGGTGTTATCTATAAACCAGATGACCCTTATTGCCTTTGGATTAATGAGAATGCAGTTGCCTTTGAATTTGCGAGAACTGACTGGCAGTATGTGACACATACATTTTGTTTCGGCTATGGCGTTGGGTATAAATTCTCCAAATCGAAAAACGGTGCATGCAATGGGAGCTTTCTCGGTATTGGGGCTGATTGTTGTAGACGAGCGGTACTTGTAGAGGACTTACAGCCTTACGGACTGCTAATAACGAATGGCGAATTTGTGGGTAGGTGGGAAAGTCAAGACTCTGCGGGCATAGAAGTTTTACCTGGAGCAGGAGGGGGTGTAGTAAGTCTCGTTAATTGTGCATTTTGGGGACCATTGGATAGAGCTATTTGGCATAGGAGTAGAAATACTCAGTTGACAGTGATAGGATGCAACTTTTGGGAATGGGATATAAATTACCAAGGTAGCCCAGCATTACAGATAGATAGTGGGAGTGTAACACTTCAGGGTAATAATTTTGCGCCTCATGGATTATTACATCTTTTCTTGGGAATCGGCACAACTTCAGCAATTATAACAGGCAATCAGGCGAAAAATGGAATGTATATTCAGAATTATGCAGGAGGAATAGTTCAAGAGGGTTTTAACGAGAAACCGCCACAGATATCAAAAAATCAGTTAAAAAATTATTTGTTGAATGTTGGAGATGCTGGCGACATGTATTTTTTAGATGGATGGTATGGAGCTGAAAAGGCTACTGAGTGGAATGTGGACTCAGGAAGAAAAAGGTGGTCGAGGACTACTTCACTAATAAGATTACCTGTATTACCTAACAAGGAATATCTCTTAACTATGGATTTGTATGTTCCAACCCACGCGAGGGATGTAGAGAGTGCAATATGCCTTTTCGAAGAGAAGATTATTTCCCTTGCGGATTTAGAAGGTATAAAGAAAGTTAGTGCGAGGATCAAAACTAATAACCATGACTTTATTATACTAAAGGTAAAATCTAAGGGATGGAGGCCAAAGAGTGTAGATCCCAACTCTAATGATAATAGAGTTCTTGGTATAGCATTGCGTGAAGTAAGTATGAAAGTCAAGGGGGCGGTAGGAAAGCCATTTGAAATTAATAATATGTATAAAAATGTTCTGAAAGATTAAGAATAAGTGATTTTTCAAAAAAATATTTTTAGGGTTTTGATTTAATATATATGAATCTGAAACCGAAGTTAGTTATACCTATGCTTCTCTTGTTTTTGATGTTCTCGTTCACTGTCATAGGTCAAAATATTTGGATAGATGCTACTCTTTATAGGGAATTAAATATAGTTCTCCCTAAGGAGAGCGAGTCTATAGTTCGAGACGCAGTTGAGACTTTCAAGAAGTATTGGGAAAAAAGCACTCAAAAGACGATTACGATTTCCCCGGCAAATGAGGGGAAGGTAAATGTGTGGATAGGTCCGGAGGCGTGCACTCTCGAGTTTATGCAAGATACGAGCTTTGCTGAGTTAGGAGAAGAGGGTTTTAGGATACTTACTTATACTCCTTCCAAAAGATACCTGGAAAAAGGTGTGGCGAGACAACTTGCTATCTGTGCAAATAGTCGCCTTGGTACAATGCATGGCGTATATTCCTTTTTCGAGAGGGTAAGCGGTGCAAGATGGCTCTCGGAAGATTCTGTAGTAATTCCAATTTTTAAAATAAACATACCTCATGAAGACTACACTTATACCCCGTTATTTGAGGTTAGATTATTTGACACTAATCTGTCCCGATATAAATTGGCTCAGGAGTTAAGACAAGCCTTACATTTGCGGTTTGACATCCCTGAGGAGGAGACAGGGTTAATATGCTTAGGGAAACTTTACAGAGGTGGTGAGTCATTATGTCTATCAAATTCTGGAGTTTTTGAAACTCTCTCCAAGGAGATGGAGAATCTCATTTTATCAACTCCGAATAGGAGCATTTGGATTTTTCGTATTCCAGTGGAAAAGAAGTGTGAATGTGATAGATGTAAATCTTATGAGGTAGAAATGGGCTCGCCAACTGCTATTTACCTTAATTTAGTTAATAGAGTTCTCGAGGAATTGGATAGAAAAGCTTCAATGGATAAGAAGCGAATAGCACTTTCTTTAGATGCTGAATTTCTTGCTCCAATCAGAAATTTTGATCTGCACCGAAATTTGTGGATTGAATTAGATACGAGAAGTTGCGACATTGCTAAGCCATTTAGTTCCTCCTTCAGTCCAGATAATAAGAGATTTTCTGATTTTCTAAAGGGATGGCTCTCTCTTACGAATAGACTATGGGTAAGATACAGAGCGGGGGTGAATCCCCATAATCCCATATTCCCTCTGGTAGATTTGGTGTATTTGCAGAAGAATATTCAGTGGCTTGACCAGCAGGGAATTAAGGGCATAATATTTGATATCCACAGCGAAAAGGAATGGCCGTTTTCCGATTGGGATCTGCTAAAAAGGTATTTGTATGCGAGGGTTATATGGGAACCTGATTGTATGATTGATAAAGAGATGGAGATTTTTTTGAGGAATTATTTCGGTATGGCAGTTGGGAATATTCTCTTAGGATATTTTTCTTTGTTGAATCAATATGTAGGGCAAAATGAGTTTACTCTGAAGATGTATGAAGAGAGAATTTGGTGGAACAGTGATTTTGCGGAAGAGTATTTGAGGATAATTAAGTCTGCATTGAGTGTAGCTAAAGATAATGAAACGCACTATAAAAGACTATTACCTTTTTCATTACCCGCATACTACACATCTATTTCATTATTAGCTCAAGAGAGAGAAAAGACAGATAAATTAGAGAGATTAAAAAAAGAAGTAGCACAGATTTTAGATGAACTTGTGAAGATCTCGCCAAATCTTAGTTGGGAAGATTATGAATCCATCTTCGCTTTGAAGTAGTTCTAATTTTTAATTAGTTTTTCAGGTTTGGTAGAGGTTGATGAAGATTTTAATGTTAGCGGGTAAATTGTTTTTCCCTAATTTCATCACGAGTCATATACTTGTGATAACTTTTTGTTTTTTACCTTTGTTAGTGGATGATCTTTTAGGTGCGGGTCGTAAGCCGTTTCCCCCTCTCCGGTGGGGTGAAGCAGGTCCATGCTGGGAAGGTTTGATTTTGCCAAGCTCCAAGGGGAAGGAAGTTTGTTTTGACAATGTGTATGCGAGAGAGTATTTAATGAGAATAGCAGAAATGCCTCTACTCGATTGGAGTGAGTATGGTAAAGGACACTCACCTTATGTGTGTTTAGCAAGACTTGCTTGTAAATATAAAGTGGAAGAGGTAAATCAATATTTACAGGGTGTGATGCCGTGGTCTGGAAGTGGCTCTACTTGGCTATGCTATAAAGGTGATTATGACTTTACAGAGGTTATACTTACTAAGATATTGTTCATGTTTGGGGATGACCCGGAATTAATATACCCTAATACATTGAATCATTTGCTGAATGTTTTGCTGATAGAAGAAGGAGGAACACCCCGAGAAATGGTTCCGGGATCACTTGGGTTAGTTCGAGACACAGAAAATCATCATTTGATGACTGAAAGTAGCCGATATTTAAAAAATCAATGGTTATTCAAGTATGGAAGTTCAAAAGTTACTCCCCACAATCCAAACTACGACAATGTCAGAAATGGATTAGAAAACTGGCTAAAAAGTTACCTCGATGAAATGCTTTTTAATGGGGAATATGAATTTAATTCCATTCCATATTTGTTGTATACGGTAGAGTCCTTATTGAATTTGGACACATTTTCAGACTCAGAGGATATTAAAATTAGAGCTCATAAAATTCTGGACAGCCTTAATTGGAAATATGCTTTGGGGAGTTTACAGTTTAGAAGATGTGCTCCGTTTCGTCGCAGATTTGAGTATGCAGATTCTACCTCATTAGTTAGAGATCCTCATACTGCTTTAATGAGGTGGTGGTGTTTGCCGGAGAGTAGTAATGCACCTGGGCAAGAATATACTCGCAATTCACAAATTATTTTTGCTGTTCTATCCCCCTATACTTTGCCTCCAATTGTGAAAGAATGGGCAATAAGAAAGCCGTGTGAGTATTTTGTTCAAATCTGTAATGGCAAGAATGGGAGTCCTGAAATTTACAGTGGAGGACCAGAGTACTTAATCAGTGCTGGTGGAGTATATAGAGGATTGCGGGCTATGGTCATTCCAAGACCTACTACATTGTTATTAAATGATGGGGAAATAGACCTTTCTCGATGCTTTCATATTAGGGGAAGAGGCAAGTGGTGGTGTTGGAATAATACAGGGGTGTGGAAAAGATTTGCGGTAGGAAATGCTCCGGTATATATTCCTCCGCAGTATTTACCAGTTGCTCAAGAGGGCCAATGGAGAATTTTTGCCCCAGAGTGCATTAATAATTTTTATGTTTGTGTTTACAACGGCAACGATTTGGGATTGTTATACTTAGCAGAGAAAGGAGGACATTCACCAGATGATTTAGTGAAGAGGATTGTGCATAGTAATTCATCTAATGAAAGACTATACTCTACTTTTATATTATTAGATGGAACCGAAGTTGAGTATGATGTAAATGCACCCGCAGGTACATGGGTAATAAAATCTATAGGAGGAATAGAAGTTGATAGATTCTATGATACTTGGCCTCGTTGGAGTGGTAATGTCCCTGTGAATTTATACAAGGAAGGTAAGATAAAATGAATAAATTAGATTATAGTTATGTGCTAATGAGAGGTCTTAATTAAGATAAGAGAATTTACTTAGTAAATTTGAGACAGAATGGAGTGTAATTTTGCTTAGCCAAGAGTATTCAATATTAGTGTTGTTTTTAATTATCTCCCCATTTTGTTTCTCAGACATAGAGATTTATCTGAGTGATGTCCCTGAAAATATCGCTTCTATTTCTCAAGGTTGGGGAGAAATAGGTTGGGATGTTTCTGCACACGCACCAGAACGAACTGGTTTAGAGTTGCAGATCGGAGGGAAGAAGTATAAGAAGGGAATTGGTCATCATGCACCGGGTGAAATTGTTTTTTATTTAGATAAAAAGTACAAGTGTTTCAAATGCGAAGTAGGGGTTCAGAAGCAAAACAGTTCAAATACTGGAAGTGTTATTTTTGAAATAGAGGTGGATAGAAAGAAGAAATGGAATAGTGGGGTTAGAAGAGAGCTGGATCCCCCATTACCTGTGGAAATTAATTTGAATGGAGCTGAAGAACTTCGGCTTATAGTCAAAGATGCGGGTGATGGCATTGCGTATGATTGTGCGAATTGGGCCAATGCAAGATTAATATTTGCCGGAAATTTAGATAGAGTTGCAACTATAAATAATTTGGATATTGCCCCTTTTGCTGATGTTGTGACTTGCGATCCGAGGCGGTATGAAGGTACCCGATGTTCAAGAACGGAGGAATTTCCTACTGAGGATGTATATTTGGAACCAAGACTTTGTTTTCAAGAAGGAGGATTATATCAAGTGCCCGATTATAATGGATTGAAATGCATAGGTTTATGCTGGTATGAGAGAAGAAAATTAACTGACCTCGAGATTGAGTTTTCTGGTAATAAGCCAGAGCAAATTTGGACAGAAATTTGGATTGGCGAATCTCCTTGGCAGGGGAAATGGCATAGGCTAAACACCTCTGTTGATGTGGATGGAAGCAAATATCATTTTCACATCCCTTGGCGGGAAAACATAATCATGTGTAAGGGGACGGAGAAAGTGAGGTGGATTTGCGAGGCGAAGGAGCCATTAATAGTTAGTAAGTTTCGAGCATATACTAACTCTTCTTGGGAGAGCACGGTGATAAGATTAGAGAATGAGGAAAAAGATGTTAAACAGAAGGCATTAGTTAGCATTTATAATGGGAAGTTTCTGGAGTCAAATTATTTATACGATAAGATATGGGATATTTCAGAACCTTTAATTCTCAATGTTTTATACAGTGTTCCACGCTCTGATAAGGGCGATAGGACCTTGATAACTATTTTACATACGGAAAAAAAACTCTGTATAGCAATAGAAGATTTATTGAGACACCCTTGTATTTATGTGCCTGAAGTAGGAATTTTTGCAGTTTTACATTCATTTCCACTTACGGTTGAAGATTATAAAAAGAGGATAAGACATAGGCGTAGTGTCCTTGACAAAGTTCGAACGCTTCCCGAGCAAACTTTTTCGGATGCTATGGATAGAGTTCACCGCCCTATTCAAAACAATGGACCTACAATGCTCTCACTTGCATGTGACAATAATAAGTTTATAGTTGAGAGAAACGGCTCAATCCAGTTTAATGATTTCTTTGTAGAGGTTAAAATGGGAGATTGTGATAACTTAAAGCGGAGTCTATTTGGTGGTTGGTATCCTATACTTCTTTTGGAAAAGGAGTGTGAAGGTATCAAGTATTTTTCAAAGACATTTGTAACTCCCTATGGAGATAATAAGTCTCTACTCATTTCTCAGTTCGAGATTAAAAGTGCCGACACTGTGGAGAAGGATTTGGACTTTTCTATTAGTTTTTATTCCGACAAAAACAAAGAGGAAAAAATAGGACTTAGGAAGGAGAATCAAGTAGTTATTGCAAAGGGGGATAAGGTTTCTGCGATTTGCGTGGGGAAAGACATTATTTTTGAAATATTGGATGAGAATGTATTGAAAATAGATAAGGCTCCTAAGCGTTCTTCTTCTAAAATGTTTATCATTATACCTTCAGATGATAAGGTAGATTTCGGAGATTTGAAACGGATAAACATAGATAGACAATTTGAAAAAACCATAGAGTATTGGAATAGGTTATTTGAAAACTCAACAGAGATAGATATTCCAGAGCCTTTGCTAAATAACTTGATTAAGGCTTCTCAGGTGCATTGTTTGATTGCTGCAAGGTCGGAAGACAACGGGAAACTTATAGCTCCATGGATTGCTTCTATGGCTTACGGGCCTTTAGAAAGCGAGGCACATTCCATAATATATGGTATGGATCTTATGGGTTGGAATGAATTTTCAAGGAAATCCTTAGAATTTTTCATTAGTAAATACAACGATGCGGGTTATTTAACCACGGGCTATACATTAATGGGAACAGGCTGGCATTTGTGGACTTTGGCAGAGCATTACCGATTAACAAAAGACAAAGAATGGCTGGAAAAGTATGCAGACAAAATATCAAAAGTATGTGAGTGGATAGTCGAACAGTGTGCGAAGACTAACAAACAATTTCCATGTATTCTTGATTGGCCTTTGGAGGATGGATTAGTTCCCCCAGGGGTTGCAGCAGACTGGAATCGGTTTGCGTATAGGTTTTCGGTTCAGGCACATTTTTACGCAGGACTTTACGGAGCTGGCTCTATATTGAAAGATATCGGTTATCCATCTGGAGATAAATATGTAAGAAAGGCAGATGAATTAAAGTTCTCTATCTTAGGCGCATTTGCGTGGAGTAAAAGAAATTCACCTGTGTTACCTCTTTCGAGTGGGAAATGGGTATTACCTTACCCTTCTATTCTGTATGCCTTTGGCACGGCCGAGGAGATGTTTCCGGGAGAGGACTCTGGCAGGAGTTGGGCGTATGATGTCGAATTAGGGGCACATCATCTGATACCACTTGGTGTTTTAAGCCCATTAAGTAATGATGCGGAAAACATGCTTCAGCATATGGAAGATTACTGGTTCCTACATTCAGATTACTGGTCTGCTTTTAGGGGAGAGGGAGATTATCCAGAAGCAGAAAATAGGAAGGATTGGTTTAACTTGGGAGGCTTCTCAAAAATCCAGCCATATTACACTCGTGTTGCAGAAATCTACGCTATGAGGGATGAAGTTAAACCCTTCATCCGTGCATATTTCAATGCTATTCCCTCTTTGTTGAACACGGAGAATCTATCATTTTGGGAGCACTTTCATAATATCGGAGCGTGGAATAAGACTCATGAGACGGGATGGTTTCTCGTGCAAACCAGGAAGATGTTTATTCGTGAGGATAATGATGTCCTATGGTTAGCACCCTTTGTGCCCTCCTATTGGCTGGAACCAGAAAATAAAGTTAGTGTGAGAAATGCTAAAACTTATTTTGGCACTGTTAGTTTTGAAATAGTATCGAAACCCGGCGGAGATGAATTGGTATGCAATATCCATATGAAAAGAAATACTGAGCTCGCTAAAATAATAGTAAGACTAAGGCATCCCCAAGATAAGTTAATAAAAAATGTCTTAGTTAATGGCGATGAGTATTATATGTGGAACAAAAACTCGAGTACTGTGCATTTGTTCCCTTCATCAGATGTATTAGAGGGGAAATGGGTAATTAATTGTTCTTACTGATTTATAGCCAAGAAATCTTTCACTTAGATTAGTCTTTAAGTTTCTTAAGTAGTTTTTCTTCATAAATTTTTATCCTGAACGGTTCTGGGTCTTCCCACATTTTTCTAAATGCAAAGCCGGCTATAATCCATATTTCACCTGGTGCATATTCGAATAAATATGGATAACTCAGTTGCCCATTAGGTTGTTTGGCAATTACTATGGGGTCTAACCAAGTTCTCCCATCATCTTCAGAGATAGATATGGATAGTTCCTCTCTATGCCAGGAGGCGGGATTTTCAGTGTATTGAGGCATTACGCTTTTGGGGTAGTTTTTACCTTCGGGGTTGAGTCTATTCCATACCAAAACTAATCGTCCACTTGTCAATCTGAGTAGGTATCCCGGCGAACTACTTGCATCTAAATCACTGGGTGTTATAGTTCTCCAGTATTTGCCATCTGACTCAGAGATTGCTTGCCAAAGTCTGTCTAAGTTTGTTCTTATGAGCATGAGAATTTTTCCGTCGCTCAATTCTGCCAAAGTGGGCTCTAAAGCACCGTCGTGGTGTCCGTGTCCCCCTAAATCAATCCAGTTACTTTTTTGCCATGTTTTCCCTTCATCGTCTGAGAATACAGAGCATACAATAAATCTTCCTGGATTAGTTGTTATGTGGTCAAAAGCAGAGATGACTCTTCCTGTGCGGGTTTGTATTAGTCCAAAAAAGTTAGTGTTGTATCCGCTTAATATGCACTGCTTATCTATCCAAGATTTACCTTCATCAATGCTACGAATAGACCAAACTTCTAATTTGCAATTCTCTTTGGGTTCTTTTTTAGTTTCGTCCCATTCAAATTTATATGACGAAAAGTTTAAGAAGATTAATATTAAGGTATTATTGCGTGTTCTTATTAGATAGTAGGAGGCAGGTTCCTCCGGTTTTATACCTTCACAGATAAATACAGGCTCAGACCAAGTCTTACCGCCATCTGTGCTTTTTCTGAAGCCGGATTTGTCGACGGTCGCTAAAGTTCCATCTGCCAGTTTTACGAAAGGTCCATTTGTGCTTGTTTGTAATGGCTCCGCTATCGGGTTTATCCACCGTTCGGCATAGGAGGTATAATCAAAGCTAAGAAATACAATTAAGAAGAGAATAGAAATTTTAACTTTTCTCATAATGGGTCTCCTATATCTTTTTAGCAGTAAACTTGAGGTTTGCTATTTCGATTTCTGCGTCAAATGGACCCGTTACTTCCCATCCAAGATTGAAGGTGGTTAGGTAGAAGTTCTCTAAATCGGAGTTAATGAAATATCCCTTGCTTTTTATTTCTTCTAATGCACTTTTTAATAAGTAGCCAACATTAGTTTTTAAATATTTCCAATCTCCATCACCGGTAGGTTTGTCCCATAGTGAGTTACCATCTACTACATAAATGAGTTTATTAGTTGTATTAGGTGCTCCCTTGTCGAGGTCGCAGTATTTTGGTGGGATACTGGACCTGTAATCAAAAAGTGGAATTCCGAACCAAAAGTAGTCGTTATAGCTTGGGGAATTAGGGTTTTTGTCTGATACGGTCCAATAGGCTGTAACCTGGGCAGTATGGAGAGATGGGTCGAGGCTATTTTTTAGTTCTGGCTGGATTATACATTTTGTAATCTTAAACTTGATTTCAAAGACCATTTCAAGTTTAGAGATACTTAATGAGGGCAGATTTGTATGTTCTACAAGCAGGTGTGGCCATGGTTCTCCATATTTCCTCGATTTCCCTTCGAACTCTGTTATACCATTACAATTTAGCCTAATTATCTCTCCTTCACCACAAGCTATAATTTCTACTTTCTTACAGCCGTTATTTGCAGTCCATTTGCAGTTTTCAAGCATTTTGAAATCATTTGGAGATATAGGCATTCGACTTCCCCATTGTGCAATTCTTACTGGGAGTTCTACCTTGTTAAGGTTTTTAGTTTCTACGGGGCAGAAAAATCCAATATGGTTTGGCTTATTAGCAGGGTTAGAAGCGGAGATAAGAAAACCATTTAGCAAATCTTTAGTTTCAAATGAGAAGCAGTTTTCTTCGCTGAGGGAGGTTGTAGGAAGGGGTAGTAAAATGGAAAGGATGATGATTACAATGGGAGTTGAAGAATAATTTTCTGAAAAGGTGAACATCATAATCTTTCTCATAGTTCTTTAGCATAATTAAATTAGCAGAATTTAAGAGTGGGGGTAAAGCTGAGAGGTTATTTTTAGTAAGATGTCTCATCCAATTTTACGGGACCTCTAAACACCCAGTACACATATCCAGTATAGGCTAATACGAATGGTAGCACTGTAAGGACTATCCCCATCATTATGGCAAGAGTTTTAGGACTGGATGCCGAATTGTATATTGTGAGGCTATAGTTGGGGTTTAGAGATGAACGGACAAGATCCGGAAACATGTTAGATGCAAAGATTAATACTAAAGAGATGATGTATAAAGAGTTGGTAAGAAATGCGGATTTACCATTTTCCCTCCATAAATATGTAAGTGTTAATAAAAAGAATAGTATAGATAGCAATCCGAAAATTGAATTTATTAAATTAGGTATTGCTCTTTCTATACTTGAGAAACTAAGCAAAGTTACTATTCCGAAAAGTATAACTACCCCTATGGATATAAATTTGCTGATTTTCAGCATTTTTAACCTAAGTTCTCCTTCGGTTTTGAATTGGAGGTATAGAGCACCTTGAAGTCCAAAGACTAATAGGGCAAGTATGCCACTTGAAATGCCAAGTGGGTTAAGGAACGAAAAGAAAGAGCCATGGAATACACCCTTTTCATCGATCGGTATCCCCATCATGGTATTTGCTCCTGCGACTCCTAATAGGAAAGTAGCGAGAATACTTGAGAGTGAGAATATAGAGTCCCAGAATCCTCTCCACAATTTGGACTCCTTTTTGCTTCTAAATTCCATTGCAGCTGCACGAAAAACGAGAGCACATAACAGCATCATAAAAGGAGTGTAATAAGATGAAAATGCCACTGCATAAGCAGTTGGAAATGCAGCAAATAAGGCTCCTCCAAATGTAATTAACCAAACTTCGTTTCCATCCCATACAGGTCCTATGGCATTCATCATAATCCTTCTTTCGTCATCTTTTCTTGCGAATAAATGAAGTATACCTACCCCAAGGTCAAAACCTTCTAACACTGCATAAGCGAGTAACAACACTACTATTAGGACAAACCATATAATGTTCAGTGTTATCATGCCCTACCTCCTTTTCAAGGGAAAATTTATTTTTCTGGTCCTGCTTGAATTTTTTCCTTCACGAGGTATATGTAGAGTAGGAAGAGAATACTATAAATTGCTGTAAACATCAATGTTGATCCCAGCACTTGTGAGGCGGATACGCTTTTCGACACCGCGTCAGAGGTGCGGAGTAGCCCTTGCACTATCCATGGTTGCCTCCCCACTTCTGCAGCAATCCAGCCTGTCATGTTCGCAATGTAGGGAAGAGGTAGAGAGAACACAAATATCCACAGGAGCCACCTTTGCTCAAATAGTTTTCCTTTCCACCATAGATAAGTACTGAATGTAGTTAGTAGGATGAAAAATATCCCTAAACCTGCCATAATATGAAATGTAAAAAAGGGTAGTATTACTGGTGGAGTGTCCTCTTCAGGAAATTGGTCAAGGGCGGTGACAGGCTTATTGAAATCAAAATGGACGAGAAAGCTGAGGAAACCAGGTATCTTGATAGCATACTTTACTCTTTTCTCTTTCTCGCTCGGTATGCCGAATATATAATATGGGGTTCCACCTTCGGTTGTGGTGAAATGCCCCTCGAAGGCAGCGAGTTTCGCTGGTTGGTGCTTAGCTACTACTATTGCCTGATGATGTCCTGCGAGCAATACTAAGTAAGCATTTACCAACCCCAATATTAGGGCAGGCACAAATGCTTTTTTCGCAAATTCTAAGTATTTATTTTTTAGTATGTAATACGCAGATATGCTCATGACGAAGAAAGAAGCAGTGATGATAGAACTTGTTATTACATGAGAATATCTTCCTATTGTTGAGTAGTTAAAAAACATAGCCCAAAAATCTATTATCTCTGCTCTTGGCCCCATTGGTGTTTCAACAACATGAAACCCTGCAGGCGTTTGTTGCCAAGAATTAGCTACTATTATCCACAGAGCTGATAATGTAGCACCCAAGGCGACCATCACAGATGAGAAGAAATGAGCTTTTTTTGATACTTTATTCCAACCGAAAATTAATACCCCCAAAAAGGTAGATTCTAAGAAGAAAGAAATTAGGGCTTCTGCAGCGAGTGGTGAACCAAAAACATCTCCAACAAATCGTGAGTACTCTGCCCAGTTAGTCCCAAACTCGAATTCCATTACGATACCAGTGGTTACTCCCATAGCGAATGTTATACCAAATATTCTTGTCCAAAATTTTGCTAAATGTTCATAAACTGATTCTTCCGTTTTCCATCGTTTGTAGAACCAGTAAACCATTAACCAACCAAGACCTATAGTCAACGGGGGATAAAGGTAATGAAAACCCGCAGTTAGACCGAACTGTATTCTTGCAAGCATTACAGGGTCATTAAGCATTTTCCCTCTCCTTGTGAAAAAACTACCGTTAGATAGATAATATTCCTGTGTAGAAGCTAACAATTTTATGAATTACTTTTATTCCACGAAAAACCTCGTTTGCTTTTATCAATTATTTTTCTGCTCTACGCACCTTATGATTTCATAAGGACCACCCAGTAGCAGAAATTTCTTCGGGGGGCAAGTATATATTTTATCATCAAAAATAAGTGATTTCAGTTCAGAGTAAGAATTTACGGAGATGGTAGGTTGTAAACCATTTTTAATTATCCAGTCTGGCAGATTGTAAGACGACCATGTGATTATAAAACTTTCGTTTGATGGCAGTAAGTCACAAGGGAGAGATATTTCCACCCATTGAGGCGGCGCAGAGTGGATTGGAGG